>JANOKR010000064.1:0-2641 GCA_031419315.1 Betaproteobacteria bacterium | reverse complement strand
TCATCGACCCGCGCAGCACCGGCGCGGTGCTCAACAGCGCGGCCGAGGCGCTGCCCGGGGTGCCCCGGCTGACCCTGCATGTCGGCCTGCCACAGGGCGCCGCAGCCGAGCAGTTGCGCGACGCCGTGCAGAGCTGGCTGCAGCGCCAGGCGCGGCGGATTTTCGAAGAGCGCTGCGCGGTTTTTGCGCAGCGCCTGGGGGTGCGCATCACGCGCCTGACCCTGAGCTCGGCTTCCACCCGCTGGGGCAGCGCGAGTGCTGACGGCTCGATCCGCCTGAACTGGCGCCTGGTGCACTTTGCGCTGCCGGTGATCGACTATGTCGTGGCCCACGAACTTGCGCACCTGCGCGAGATGAACCACAGCGACGCCTTCTGGGAGGTGGTGCGCTCGGTGATGCCCGACTACGCGTCGGCGCGCGGCGCGCTCAAGACCGAGATGCTGCCGGTGCTGGACTGACGCTTGCGCAGCGCGCGATTGCATCGGCGCGCGCTGGTTACGATCGATTGCCGTTGGCGGGTGGTGGACGAGCCTTGTATTCGCAGTCGGTGACTGCGCGAGCCGAGGGCGTCGGGCGGACGATTCCGCTCATGTCCTCCGGTCTCGGCCTGCGGCCGATCCCTCCCCCTTTACTTCGCTGCATCGCCCACCCAACGCCCCCGGCCGGCGCCGGCGGTTGTTCTCGTCCTTGAGAACAGCACGTGGTGCCCGATCAGGACGGTGGGGTGCGCTGCGCAGCGAAGTAAAGGAGGAGAGGCGAGCGCAGCTCGACTCGGGGGACATGAGCGGAGCAGCGTGCCCCACTGTCCTGATCGCGCGCCGACGTGCAGCCACCTGAACGCTTGCCGGCAAATGCTCAGCAAAGTCCAACGCTCGCGAAACGCAAGGTCCTGCGCGATCGATCAGCCTGGCGTTGAGCATCCGCTGCGCCCGCGACAAAGCGTGACTTCCATCGCCCTTTTGGTGGATGACAGCGCAGCGCGAAGGCGCCAGACTGGCGTCAGGCTGTCGTCGTGTGCATCGTTTGCTGAACTTGCATTCGGGGCGTTGACAGGGGGGATTGGCGCAGCACAGCGCCAGGCGGGGCGAGGCGGCATCGATCCAGGTGCCGACCTCTGCCGGCTCGCCGATGGTCTGGCCGGCCCAGCCCCAGACCCACACACCCGACTTCAAACCACCGTCGTGAAGCGCCACACCCCACCGGCGCCGCCGTTGGACTGCAAGCGCCCCTGACTTTCCAGCGCATGCAGGTGGGCCACCGATTCGCCCATCGCAAAAGTCGACTGATGCAGGTCGAGCGGGCGCTTGAAGAGGACCGGCAGCAGGTCGGCGGCGGTCTTGGGCCCTTCGGCACAAGCCTCCAGCACCTCGGCATAACGGTCAGCATGGTGTTGCTCGAGCTGGCCGATGCGCTCATGCAGCCCGGTGAAGGGTTTGCCGTGTGACGGCAGCACCAGCGTCTGCGCCGGCACGCTGCGCAACGCGGCAATCGAGCGCAGGTACAGCGGCAGCGGGTTGCCTTCGGGTTCGAGGTCGTAGACGCTCACGTTCGTCGAGATCCGCGGCAACACCATATCGCCCGCGATCAGTACGCCGGCGGCCGGGCAGTGCAATGCGATGTGCTCCGGCGCGTGGCCGTAACCGGCGATGCAGGTCCAGTCGTGGTTGCCGATGCGCAAGCCCATGCCATCCATCAGGCGCCGGTAGCGTGCCGGCACGGCGGGCACGAGGTCCGAAAAATAATGCGTGCGCGCACGCACCTGCGCCACCGCGTCGGCGGCCAGGCCGTGGCTGGCGTAGAAGTCCGCCGCGCTGTCGCCACCGGTGCCGCCGGTGGACTGGCTCGCGCCGCGGGCGACGTTCCAGTCGGTGGCGCTGATCCACAGCCGGCATTCCTGCGCCGGCGTGCTCCAGCGCTGCGTCAGCCAGTCGGCCAGGCCGATATGGTCGGGGTGCATGTGGGTCACGATCACGCGCAGCACCGGCAGGCCCTGCAGTTCGTCGGCGAAGATGGTTTCCCAGGCGCTGCGGGTGCGCTCGTCGGCAATGCCGCAGTCGACGATCGTCCAGCCTTCGCGGCCGCGCTGCACATCGCGCAGAAGCCACAGGTTGATGTGGTCCAGCGCGAAGGGCAACTTCATGCGCAGCCAGCGCACGCCGGGCGCAACTTCGATCGTGCTGCCGGTCTCCGGCAGGCGGTCGCCAAGCGGGTAGTGCAGGGCTTGCTCTGAGACGTTGGCCATCAACTTGGGGACTGGAGTTCGGCCCAGTGTAACGACCGCCCGGCTCGATATGATCGATGCCGAAGTTCACACCTGCTGCGCGCTGGCGTCTTGACGGCAAGCGCTGCAACCGCAGCCTCCAACGAAAGCCCCGCCATGAACCTGCCCGGCCTGAATTTCCAGCTTGAGCAAAGTCACGCACCGCATCACGCAGCGCGTCGATATCTTCACCAAGCTGGAAATTCAGGCCGGGCAGGTTCATGGCGGGTGCTTCCTTGTGTCTACTTTCTCGAAGCCCCATGGTAAGCGTGGTGAGCGCCAGCGATGGTTAGACTGGCTCCAAGGGGCCCCCCCGCCCCCCCCCCCCCCCCCCCCCCCCCCCCCGGGGAGCCCGGCCAACACCCCCCCCCCCCCCCCCAC
>JANOKR010000063.1:0-3710 GCA_031419315.1 Betaproteobacteria bacterium | reverse complement strand
TAGAGCACCGCCGCGATGGCCACCAGCGCAACCAGCGTCGGCACGGAGCGGCTGGTCAACACGCGGTCGTAGACCTGGAGCATGAACAGCGGCCCGGTCAGCATCAACAGGTTGACCAGGCTGCCGAAGCCAAACGCTGCAGCAAACGCCGCGCGCGCCGACCGAAGTGCCGCGGCGAGCGGGTTGGTCTGGGTGGTGGCAGCGTTCGAAGCGTTCACGGGATAGCGATCATGGGAAAGCGTTCATGGGAAAGCGCTCACGGAAAAGCGATCACGGGAAAGTGAACCAGTCGTTCTGCACCGAAGGCAAGTCGGCCCCGCGGATCAACATCGTGTCGCCTTCACCAAAGTCGAACATCACACCCTCTTCAGTCTGCCGGGCATATTGAAGCAGGTCGTTGAAGCCGGCTATCCCCGGAATGGATATCGAGATGTGGTCCGCGCCGCTGGCATGCACCGGCGCGAAGTCGACAACATCGTCATTGCCGTCGCCGCGGCGGAAGACAAAATGGTCGGCGCCCCAGCCGCCGATGAGCAAGTCGTCGCCACGGCCGCCGTCGAGCACATCGTTGCCGGTGCCGCCGGTGAGCGTGTCGTTGCCGGCACCACCTCCGAGCTGGTCGTCACCCGACAGCCCATTCAGGCGATCGTTGCCATAGCCGCCTTCGAGCCGGTCGTTGCGCAGGCCGCCGCCGACGCTGTCGTCGCCGGAGTCGGCGTAGACCCGGTTTTCGACGAGCAGGTTCGAGCTCATCACATCGGCATCTGTGCTGCCCTGGCGCCAGCCAATGTAGGGGTCGGCGACGGTGATGTCGACCACCGCCTCGTCGCTGGCCTGGCCGTCGCTGACGGTGTAGCGGAACTGATCGACGCCGACAAAACCAGGCTCGGGGATGTATTCGAGCCGGCCGTCTGGCGCGGCTTGCAGGCTGCCGTGCGACACCCCCTGGGCAGCGACCAGCAGCAGCGCATCACCCTCGGTGTCGGTGTCGTTGTTGAGCAAGGCCGGCGCTTCGATCCAGACACGGCCATCGCGCTCGGCCGTGATGCCGGTAGGCCCGCTATCGTCTACCGCCACCGGCGCATCGTTGACCGAGACCACGGCAACAGCGACCCCAGCCCGCGCCATCTCGCCGCTGAGGTCGGTGATCAGATACTCGAAGCCCGCCGCGCCGTGGAAGTCAGCGGCCGGCGTGAAGATCACATTGCCGATGCCGTCGAGCCGCACCGTGCCGCTGAGCGGTGTGTCCACCGCCGTGAGCTGGAACGAGCCGCGGTCGGGATCGCGGTCGTTGCCAATCAGGCGCAGGATCGGGATCGTCAGCGCCTGGTCTTCGTCGGTGGTGGCGCCGTCGTCGTTGGCGATCGGCATGTCGTTGACTGCGCGCACATCGATCGCCACGCTGGCCTGGGCGCTGCGGCCATATGCATCGGTGATGCGGTAGCTGAACTGGGCATCGCCGAAGAAGTTGGCCGCGCCGCTGAAGCGGATCTGTCCTGGCTCGACGAGTTCGACGACGCCACCAGAAGCCTCACCGACCCAGCTCAGCAAAAAGCTGTCGCCGTCGGCGTCGCGGTCGTTGGCGAGCAGCGCCGCCACATCGATGAGCAGGCTGGCATCTTCATCAAAAGCAAAACCGATATCCGCAACCGCGGTCGGCGGGTGGTTCGCCGGCTCGACGGCAATCGACACCTGCGCCGCCGATGTCGCGCCAAACACGTCGCGCACGAGGTAGCTGAATGCGGCGTTGCCAAAGTAGCCCGGGGCCGGCGTGAAGCGGATGCCTTCGCCTTCAAACGCTGCGCTGCCGTTGATCACATCGTCGACGCCGACGAGGCTGAAGGCATCACCTTCGACATCACGGTCGTTGAGCAACAGCGCCGCGGTGGCGATCCACAGCGAGCCGCCTTCGACCACCGCGTAGCCAACATCGTCGACCCCGTCGGGTGCATCGTTGACCGGCGCGACATCGATCTCGATCGCGCCTTGCACCGCGGCGCCGATGCTGTCGGTGATGCGGTAGCTGAAGCGCACGATGCCGGTGACGTCGTCATCGGGCGTGAAGACGATGCGCTCGCCGGGCAACATCGTCGCGCGGCCGCGGTCGCCGGTCTCGTCGAACGATACAAACACCAGCCCATCACCATCGGGGTCGACATCGTTGGCCAGCAACCCGGCCACCGTCACAGAGACCGGTGAATCTTCGATGCCGGCAAACCGATCAACCCCCGGCACCGGCAGGCTGTTGTCGGCGCTGACCGTGATCTGCACCGCGCCGGTGGCTTCGCCATCGTGGTCGTCGCTGATCGTGTAGGCAAAACGAGCAGCGCCAAAAAAACCCGGCTCGGGCAAGAAGCGGATCGTGCCGTCGGGCAACTGCTCGACGCTGCCATGTTCGGTGGCGCCGGCATCGGCGACGAGGCCCACGAAGCGGATCGCATCACCATCACCGTCGTAGTCGTTGGCCAGCAGCGTCGCCGGCTGCAACAACAGCGGCGTGCCTTCTTTCAAGGTGAAGCGGTCGGTCGCCGCGGTCGGCAGGTCAGCCGCACTCGTGATCTCGACGCTGAAGCTGGCCCAGGTTGGCGACACGCCGCCCTTGTCGTCGATGGCGCGGTAGCGCAAGAGCACGGTGCCAACAAAATCGCGCTCGGGTGTGTAGCGCAAACCGTCCGCCGTGCGCGACAGGCTGCCGTCTTCGGCATCGAGCGCGCCGAAGCTCAGCACATCGCCGTCGGGGTCACCATCGTTGCCGAGCAGCGCCGATGCGGGGATATCCAGCGGCACGTCCTCGACGGTCTGGAAGACCCCGTCATCGTTGACAAAGGGCGCGTCGTTTTCAGCGCGCACCTCAAGCACGACGTTGCCCTGGTCCTCGCCGCCCTGGCCGTCGCTGATCCAGTAGTAGAACGAGGCATCACCGTTGTAGTGGGCCTTGGGCGTGAAGACGATGCTGCCGTCGGGTGCCAAAACAACCGCGCCTTTTTCGGGGTACAGGTCGAGCCGGCTGATGACCAGCAGGTCGCCATTCGGGTCGCTGTCGTTGGCCAGCAGTTGCGCCGGCTGGATCACCAGCGGCTCGTCTTCGATCAGCTCGAAGCGGTCGTCGCGCGCGCGCGGCGGGTCGTTGAGCGGGATCACATTGATCACCACGTTGCCCAGGCCGGTGCCGGCACGGCCGTCGCCGGCCTCGTAAACAAATCGCGCTTCGCCCAGGAAGCCGGCGGCCGGCGTGAAGACCACCCGCCCCTGGCCGTCGATTTCGACGCTGCCCTGTTCGGCATCAAAAACACGCAGCAGCGACACCGGGTCGCCTTCGACCTCGATATCGTTGCGCGTGAGTTGGCTTGCCTCGATCACGATCGGCACTTCAAGCCGGGTCGTGAATTTGTCGTCGCGCGGGCGCGGGCCGTCGTTCACCGCGGCGATCTGGATCTCGACGTTGGCCACCGCGGTGCCGCCGGCACCATCCGACACGGTGTAGCTGAATCCCGCAGCGCCGTAGTAGTCACCGAAGCCGATGAACAGCACATTCGGCTCGAAGAGCTCGAACGACGCCACGCCGTTGGTGCCAGCGGCGCCGAAGCCGATGCTCGCGACATCGCCTATCGGGTTGCCGTTGGCATCGACCAGTGGGCCAAAGCCGGTGATGCGCAAGGTGTCGCCGTCGATATCGGCGTCGTTGGCCAACAGCGTCGCGATCGGGATCG
>JANOKR010000062.1:0-5567 GCA_031419315.1 Betaproteobacteria bacterium | reverse complement strand
GGCCTGATGAAAGGCCGGCGCGTTGTCCACAACCAAGCCCCGTGGACAACCCTGCATCGCATCGACTCGTTGCAGCTCCAATACCGGGAGGTTGCCTGATGAGCCCGCCGGGCCGCCCCAAGGGCGAGTACCGCAGTGCGCAGCACGAAGGTACTCTGGAGAGCCTCCCGCTGCTGATCACGATGGGCGATGCGGTGGGCATCGGGCCGGAGTGCATCGTGCGTGCGTTCCTCGCCGGCGGCGCTGAACGCGCGGTGGTCATCGGCGATGTCGCAGTCATGCGCCGCGCGGCGGCCTTGCTGCCCGAACGCGCGGTGATCGCAGTGATCGAAAGCCCGGCCGATCTCGACGCCGTGCCGGCGGGCTGCGTCCCGGTGATCGAGCCTGCAGGCCTGCCGGCCGGCCTTGCGGCGCTGCCTTGGGGCCAGGTCGACGCACGTTGTGGTGCTGCGGCGGCACGTTGCATCGAAGTCGCGGTGGGACTTGTGCAAAGCAGGGCCGCGGCGGCAATCGTGACGGCGCCGATCCACAAAGAGGCGTTTGCCGCCACCGGCATCAAGTTCCCGGGCCACACCGAGATGTTGCAGGCGCTGGCGGCAGGGCGCGGCGCGGCGGCGGCGGCGCCGGTGCGCATGATGCTGGCCAACGATGAACTGCGCGTCGTGCTGGTGACGATCCACATGGCGTTGCGACAAGCGATCGAGGCGCTCGACTTTGATCTGGTGCTGCAGACGATCCGCATCGCTGACCGCGCGGCACGCGGCTGGGGCCTGGCCACGCCGCCGCGCATCGCGGTGGCCGGGCTCAATCCGCATGCCGGCGAAGGTGGCCTGTTCGGCAGCGAAGAGCAGGTTTTCATCGCACCGGCGGTGCAAGCCGCGCGAGCCGAAGGCATCGATGCCAGCGGCCCGTTTGCGCCCGATACGGTATTCATGCGGGCGCGCAACGCTCACCAACACCGGGGCGAGTTCGACCTGGTGATTGCCATGACCCACGACCATGGGCTGATCCCGGTGAAATACCTGGGTGTGGAGCAAGGTGTCAACGTCACGCTCGGCTTGCCGTTTGTGCGCACCAGCCCCGACCATGGCACCGCGTTTGACATCGCTGGCCGCGGCATGGCCGACGCCTCGAGCCTGCTGGCCGCGATCCGCTGGGCGCGCCGGGCGGTCGCTGCGCCGTAGACCGCGCAGAGAACTGCACCGACGACCGCGCCCCAAGCGCCGTCGTCTTCGCCAATCAGGCCGTGAAGGCCGCAGCGCCCGGCGTGACCTTGGCCAACTGCCGCCGCGCTCGCGCGGTGGCGCGCTCGACGAGGTAAGCGCTCTCGAACGCACGCAGGCGCTGGCTCTCGCACAGCCGCACCAGCATCCGGTGGGTCAGCGAGATCGCCTGTTTGTGTTTTCTGCCGCGCGAGAAAACAAAGAAGGTGCGCGCCGGGTTGACATGGGTCAAGCGCACTTTGTGCCAGGCGCCTTCGAGATGCATCTGGTAGGCGTAGCCGATCTGCACATGCGCGGCGAGCGACTTGCCCTGCATCGGCTCGATCGGCTCGGGTGCCGGCATGCCGTCGATCGCGATGTCGACCTCGGCGAGCGCCGGTTCGGCGCCGATCTCGATATCGACCTTGCCCGACCAGTCGACCGAGGCTTCGTCGACGAGGCCGATGCGCTGGATCTCTTCGGCCGTCAGCGTCGGCAGGATCGCATCTTCGCTGGTCGTTGCCGGGTCGCTGGAATGGCTGACCTCGGCCTGCGACGGTATCGGCGTGTCAAATACCTTGTCGATCTGGCGCGCAAGCAGGTTGAAGTCGAGCGTCGACATCGCCTCGCCCTTGAGCGACTGGGCATGTGCCGGCAACAGGGCACCGAAGAAGGTCTTCTTCGACTCCGCGGGCCAGGCGATGAAGTCCATGCCCTCGGTGAGCTCTTGCATCAGCTTGGGCAGCTGCATCAGGAACGTCTTGCGCTGCGCCGGCGTGCCCTTGGGCTGCACGCTCATGAAGAGCTCGCGCCCGGCGTGGCGGAAGCGCTTGAAGCGCGAGTCGTCGGTGCCGTCGGTCAGGTGCGCCTTGACCAGCACCAGGCTCCAGACCTGCGAAATGAAGTCGCGCACAAAGTGCGGTACGGCCAGGGTACCGAGTTCGCCATCGAGCCGATTCGCGTAGTGCTGGCGCACCCGCGCTTCGCCTTCTTTCTGGGCAATCAGCGATGCCGCGTCGCCCTGCTCGCTGACCTCCTGCCGCGCCTGCTCGTTGACAAAAGCCTCGAGCGCGGCGAGTTGGCGCTCGTAGACCTCGGCCTGGTCGAAGTCACCTTCAACGATGCCCTGCACGAGCTGGCGCACGAGCTGCAAGAAGAGTTTGCCTTCTTCGGCTTCGAGGTCTTCGAAGGCGCTGGCCAGCGACGAAATACGGTTGATGAAGCGCCGCACCGGATGTTTGCGCGACGAAAAGAAGGTCGGGTCGCCGAGCGCGGTGCGCAGCACCGGCAACTGCAGGCGGCCGATCTGGCGCGCCATCTGTGGCGGCACTTTGGGGTCGGACAGGATCTGATCGAACAGGCTGCCGACGACGTCGATGACCATGTGATCGAGCGCGCCCGACGAAGCGCCGCGCAGCTCGTCGCGGTGCGCGCGGATCAGGTTCGGGGCGGCCAGGCGCAGGCCATCTTCGGTGTAGTCGTCAAACGGTGTCTCGCCGCTGTCGAAGTCGCCCAGATTGCTCGGGTCGCCGCGTCGGCTATGGCCATCCGCGTTGTGATCGCCGCCGCCGCGGCCACTGCCGCCGCGGCTGGCCACCGTCAGGCGGCGCATCAACGACATCAGCTCGACGTCGACCTGGCCCAGTGGCGTGCCGCCGTTGCGCCGCGGCGTCTGGCCGGCCAAAGGGACCGAATTGCTTACACCCAGGCTGCTGCCGCGGCTGTCAGGGACTTGCGCCGAGTTGCCGCCGGCAGCCGGGCCGCCGAGTGGCGCCCTCCGGCTGTCAGCGCCGCGGGTGCTCTGGGCGGCGGGCCGATCGTGGCTGCGGTCGTGGGCTCGGTCGTGGCCGCGGTCGCCGGCACGTTCGGCAAGGCGTTCAGACATGCCCACCGGCTTGATGCCGACAGAACGCAACTCGCCCATCACCGATGAATAGATCTGCGGCAGGGTCGCCGTGAGCGAGCGGATGAACTCGGCCTCGAGCACCTTGCGAACGTCGGCGCGGTCGGACACCGATTCGATGGCACGGATCGTGGCGTAGCCGATGATTTCTGGCCGCAACGGGTTGCGCGGCGGGGTTTCGCTGCGTTGCGCTCCAATCGACCCGAGCATCGGGCCGACGCAGGTATCCAGATCTCGAAGTTCCCAGTCGCAGTGCTGCGAAATTTGCATCCCAAATCGCTCGGCCGCGACCTGAACCTCGACTTCGTGGTCGTCGACGAGGCTGAGTTCGTTCCAGCTCGTCGGCCCGGCATCAGGAGCCGCAAATGGGCGTACCTCGCGCAACAGCCGGTCGTCGAAGGCGCCGTTGAAGGTCAGCGCAAAGATCGCCGACTTGCGGTTCAGCTCGAATTGCGCGCCGAGCAGGCCGTCACGCTGGAAGACGTTGTTCGACGACAGCGCCGCCAGGCCCAGGCTTTCGATCGTGCGCTCACAAGCGGCGCGCACGGCGGCTTTAACACGCTCGGCGGCGCTGGCCAGTGCAGGGGGCAGAGGGCGAAAAGGGGCATTCATTGGCGAAGGAGTCAAGCGCCCAGCGGGGGGCTTCACTCCTTGCCTTATCGGCGCTGCCGGCCCTGGGTGAAGGGTGGCAGCGCGGATTTTTTCAGCCCGCGGTTGGCGGGCCGGATGATCGCTCTCAGCGCGACTTCAGGGCGTCGCGAATTTCGCGCAACAGGACCACGTCTTCAGGCGTCGGCGCCGGCGCCGCAGGTGCCGCCGGGGCTTCGTTTTTCATCCGGTTGATCTGCTTGACCATCATGAAGATGATGACCGCCAGGATCGCGAAGTTGATCGCCACGGTGATGAAGTTGCCGTAGGCAAACAGCGGCACGCCGGCTTTGCTGAGCGCCTCGTAGGTCATCGGGCCCTTGAAATCCGCCGGCGCATTGGACAGCATGATGAAGTAGTTTGAGAAGTCCAGACCACCGAAGATCTTGCCGACGACAGGCATGATCAGATCCTTCACGAGCGAGTCGACGATCTTGCCGAAAGCGCCGCCGATGATGACGCCGACGGCGAGATCCATCACATTGCCCTTCAGGGCAAATTCCTTGAACTCAGATGCAAAACTCATGGTGTTGTGTCCTCTTGTAGATGCGCCCACCAGGGCGCGGCAGGGCGGTTGCCCGGGCCGCACGGTAACGGGCCGTAGGCCATGCCGTCAACGCGCCGTTGGCCCAGGAGACCCACCCCTAGCCTCCGTTAGAATGCCGGGTTGATTCGCAAGCATACAAACTCCCCCGAGGTTCTTCATGAGTGATGCCGCTGTCGACACCGGTCGACGCACCTGGATCGCGATCACCTGTGGCGCGGGCGCCGTCGGCGGGCTGGCCGCGGCGGTGCCGTTTGTCAAAACGTTCGAGCCGTCAGAGCGCGCCAAGGCGGCTGGCGCGCCAGTTCAGGTCGACATTTCTGCCATCAATCCTGGCCAGAAGCTCACCGTCGAGTGGCGCGGCAAGCCGGTCTGGATCATCCGCCGCACGCCGGAACAATTGGCCACGCTGCAAAAGACCGAGTCGCAAGTCGCCGACCCGAAGTCCAGCCGCACGCAGTACCCGACACCGGACTACGCGAAGAACCCCCACCGGTCGATCAAGCCCGAATATTTTGTCGGCGTTGGCATCTGCTCGCACCTGGGTTGCTCGCCGAGCGAAAAGTTCCAGACCGGTGCGCAGCCGTCGCTGCCCGACGACTGGGGTGGCGGATTTTTGTGCCCTTGCCACGGCTCGACCTTCGATATTGCCGGGCGGGTCTTCAAGAACAAACCCGCCCCCGACAATCTCGAAGTGCCGCCGCATGTCTACTTGACCGACAGCCTGCTGCTGATCGGCGAGGACAAAAAGGCCTGACCGCGGTCAGGCCTCGTAAAGAACCCGAAGCTAGACAAAGAACAAGAGTCACCCGAGGTATTCATGGCTGAATTCAAGGAAGCTCCCGCCGGCGCGCCACTGGGCACGCAGTTGGTGACCTGGGTCGAGAACCGGTTCCCGACGGCGTTCGACGCCTACCGGGTGCACATGTCGGAGTACTACGCTCCGAAGAATTTCAACTTCTGGTATTTCTTCGGCGCGCTGGCGATGCTGGTGCTGGTGATCCAGATCGTGACCGGCATCTTTTTGACGATGCACTACAAGCCGGACGCCGCGCTGGCGTTTGCGTCGGTCGAATACATCATGCGCGACGTGCCCTGGGGCTGGCTGGTGCGCTATATGCACAGCACCGGCGCTTCGGCATTTTTTGTCATCGTCTACCTGCACATGTTCCGCGGCATGATTTACGGCAGCTACCGCAAGCCGCGTGAGCTGGTCTGGATCTTCGGCTGCTTGATCTTCTTGTGCCTGATGGGCGAGGCCTTTTTTGGC
>JANOKR010000061.1:0-1821 GCA_031419315.1 Betaproteobacteria bacterium | reverse complement strand
CACAAGTCGCGACGGTATTGATGGCGCATGTCGATGGCAACGGCCTGGCCGGCGCCGGCTTCAAGGAGCTGGTCTATCTGATCAACGTCGACAAGGTCGATCAGGTGGTCACGGTGGATGCGTTGAAGGCCAAGGCCCTGGTGCTGCACCCGGTGCAGGCTGCGGCTGGCGCGGCCGATGCGCGGGCGAAACTGGCCAGCTACGCGGCGGGATCAGGGGCCTTCACGGTGCCGGCTCGGACGGCGGTGGTGTTTGTGGTGAATTGAGGGGCCGGGGCGGGCAGCGTCGGCGCTTCGCCGACGCGCCGCGCCTCCAGCATCTTTGAACGGCGGTCAGAAACCGCGCTGCTGGTGTCACGACGTCGCCGGGCCCAGGCACTCCCCGACCAGCCACGCGACGCCTTCGACATCGCTGCCGACAACCGGCTCGCTGTTGACAGGCCAGACGGATGCCTCGAACACGACATCGAGCAGCCAATCGGCGCCGCTGGCATTCCAGGCGCGCAACCGCAGCTTCCATGCCGCGCGGCTGCGCGGCGGGAGTGTGATGGCGTGGACGGCGACCACGCGCCCGCGGAAGTCCACGAAGCTCGGGCGGTCTGCATGCGGCAACCAGGCAGACATCCCGTCGGTGCTGTACGTTGACCTGCCATCGGGGTCGCAGATCAGTTGGGCGCCAGCGCGGTGCAAGGCATCCTTGGCCTCGCGGCCGTGCTGCAGCTGAAAGGTTTGCGCGGCTGAAGGCCGGCACGCCATGGCCAGCGCCGTCAGGGCCACAGCGACGGGCTGGCCCTGGCGCAGGAAGACGCGGCCGAGCTCGAAGGTCGGCATCGCGAAGGCGACCGGGAGCGTCTCTTCGCCAAGGTGCAGGTCGGCCTCGACCACGGCCTCGACCCGGCCGGCACAAACGCGGATGCGGCATGGCGTGACATGGTGCAAATGGCCCCAATCGCTGTACAAAGGCAACGCAAGGAGGTGGCACGTACCTTGCGCAGTCGAGAGCACGACCACGCCGGCCGCAGGCCACCGCAGCCGGTTGTGCGTGGGCGCCGGGTGGATGAGCACGGTCACGTCGGGCCAACCTACGGCAGCAGCGCCATACCGCCCCACCGGGTAGACCGCGAGGTCGCCGTTGATCTCGTTCAACATGCCGCCAAAGGCCGCGTCGTCAGTCACCACGGCGCTACCAAACCACGCCACCCAAGGATCGCGGCCCGCCGGGTGCAAGGGCGCTGCCTCGTCGACGAGGTGTTCCCAGCCCGGCCGCGGCCGCGCTGAAGGCGGGGCGGTCGGGTCGATCAATCGCGCGTTGCGTACTCTCAGTGTCAGCACGCCGCGTGGCCCGAAATCGATCCAGGCAGTTTCGTGTCCATCGACGAGGTCGCTGCGCAGCACCTGGCCTTGCCCGAACTGCCAGTGATGGACAAGCTGACCCAGCACGAGCCCTTGCAGAAAGCCCGGCGCAGGGCTCACACCGCGCGTTTCAGATTCAACGCCAGCAGCCGGCGCAGGATCTCGTCGTCGGTCATCGCCGCGGTGTAGTCGCCCCAGCCATAGGCCGCAGCGACCGCGGCGTCGAGCGTCGTATGCGCCTGCGCCAGCCAGGCCGGGCGCTGGTTGTACAGGTTGGTCAGCGTGCGCTTGGCGAGGTCTTTCTCGAAACCGGGTTTGGCGACGATGCGGTCGGGGTAGGGCGAATGGTCCATGCCCAGCGGCACGACTTCGGGCACGTGCTCGGTCCACTCGGGCGGGTTGAGCCAGGTCTCGCGCAGGTCGGTCAGGCGCTTGGCGGCGCGGGCTATTGCCGCGGCGTGCTCGCGCA
>JANOKR010000060.1:0-1797 GCA_031419315.1 Betaproteobacteria bacterium | reverse complement strand
CGGCGCCGCGGTTCAGGGCCGGTGCCGCGTCCCGAGATATCTTTTACGCCAGAAAAAGCCGAGCAGGCTGACCCCGACGACGGCCATCGCGCCGATCGCCACCCAGGTGCCCCGCGCCGAGTGGATCAGCGGCAGCGAATCGAAATTCATGCCAAAAAATCCGGTGATCAGGTTCAGCGGCAGGAAGATCGCGGTGAGCACGGTCAGCGTGCGCATGATGTCGTTGGTGCGGTGGCTGAGCGCCGAAAAATGCATCTGCACGGCGGTCTCGGCCGAATGTTCGAGCCGCCGCACATGGGTCAGTACACGCTCGATATGTTCGAGCACGTCGCGCGAGCGCACCCGCAGCAGTTCGCGCTCGCGGCGCGCTTGCAGATCGCTTTCGTCGGGCCATTCGTCGAGCGCGTCGAGCCATTCCTGCAGGGCGCTGCGCTGGTCCTCGCAGGTATCCTCGAGCAGGTGCAGCGAGTTGCGCGAGTCGAGCAGCACCTGCCAGTTGTTGAAGCGGCTTTTCGGGTCGAGCAGTTGCTGCTGCAGGCCGACGAGCTGGCGCGTGAGCAGGCGGCGCAGGTCGAGGTAGCTGTCGACCATGTGGTTGAGCATGCGCAGCATCAGCTCGGCCGGGCTCGACGGCAGGCGCGCCGCGCCGCGAGCGTCGCCGGGCGCGGCCAGCGCGGCCAGGCGTTGGGCGTAATACGCGCGCACCGCGCATTCGGCCGGATGCACCGTGATCAGCACCCGGTCGAAGAGTGCAAAGCCGACGGCGCGGGTATCGATGATGTCGAGCAGGTTTGCCGCCGCGCTGTGCGGGGCTTCGGCCGACGCCCCAGTGCTGCCCGCGCCCGCAGCGAGCCGGCGAAAGACGAGCAGGTCGTACCAGGACGTGTAGTCAAACTGGCTCGGCAGATGTTCGTTGATCAGGTCGGCGACATGCAGATGGACCAGTGTGCCGCCGGTCCAGCGGGCCAGCGCCGACTGCAACGCCGGCTCGGCGGCTGCGAACTCAGCGCGATCGCAGGCGAGCCACAAAAAACCGGCCGGCGGCAGCGCGTCGGCCAGCGTCGTCCCGGCCTGGAAGTCTTCGGCGCCGACGTGAAAGATCTGCATCAGCGCGTACGCAGCAGGCGCGCGGCATCGAGCGCAAAGTAGCTCAGCACGCCGTCAGCGCCGGCGCGCTTGAAGGCCAGCAGCGACTCCATCATCACCGCGTCGTGGTCGAGCCAGCCGTTGGCCGCGGCGGCCTTGAGCATCGAATATTCGCCGCTGACCTGGTAGGCGAAGGTCGGCACCTGAAACTGCTCTTTGTCGCGGCGCACGATGTCCAGATAAGGCATGCCGGGTTTGACCATCACCATGTCGGCGCCCTCGGCCAGGTCGAGGGCAACTTCGCGCAGTGCTTCGTCGCTGTTGCCGGGGTCCATCTGGTAACTCTTTTTGTCGGCCTTGCCGAGGTTTGCCGCCGAGCCCACCGCGTCTCGAAATGGGCCGTAAAAGGCGCTCGCGTACTTGGCGCTGTAGGCCATGATTTTTGTATGGATCTGGCCGGCGCCTTCAAGCGCCTGGCGGATCGCGCCGATGCGGCCGTCCATCATGTCGCTGGGGGCGACGATGTCGACACCGGCTGCAGCCTGCACCAGCGCCTGCTCGACGAGCAGCGTGACGGTGGCGTCGTTGAGGATGTAGCCCGTGTCGTCGAGCAGCCCGTCCTGGCCGTGGCTGGTGTAGGGGTCGAGTGCGACGTCGGTCAGGATCCCAAGTTGCGGGAATCGCTGCTTCAACGCGCGCACGGCGCGCGGC
>JANOKR010000059.1:0-5462 GCA_031419315.1 Betaproteobacteria bacterium | reverse complement strand
GCTGACCTACAGCGTGCGCCAGCTCGAAGAAGCGCTCGATGTGCTGCTCTTCGACCGCAGCTCGCGGCAGTCGCAGCTCACCGCCGCCGGCACCGAGCTGCTGCACGAAGGCCGGCGCCTGCTGCAAGAGCTCGACGCGGTAGCCAACCGCGTCAAGCGGGTCGCCAGCGGCGGGGAATCGACGCTGTCGATCAGCTTCGAAGACCTGCTCAGCACACCGACGATGTTTGACCTGGTCGAGTCTTTCTGCGGCGTCTGCATCGGCGATGAGGACAAGGCCAAGGGCCCGGCAACCCGTCTGCGGCTGCGCAGCGACGTCATGGCCGGCACCTGGGAGGCGTTGGTGTCGGGGCAGGTCGACCTGGCCATCGGCGTGTCGGGCATGCATGCCAACCCCGGCGGCGTGGAGCTGCGGCCGCTCGGTGCGTTGGCCGTTGTTTTTTGCGTCGCGCCGCACCATGCACTGGCCACCGCAGCCGAGCCGATCGGCCCCGACCAACTGGTGCACCACCGCGCGGTCGCCGTCGCCGATACCGCGCAGCGCATGACGCCAATGACCGTCAACCTGTTGCCCGGGCAGGACGTGCTGACGGTGCCCAACATGCGCCACAAACTCGAGGCCCTGCTGCGTGGCCTGGGCTGCGGTTTTGTGCCCGAGCCGCTGGCCCGCCCGCATCTCGAAGCCGGCCGCCTCTTGCAGCGGCAGACCGCCAGCGGCAGCTACAGCGCCGATCTTTTCTACGCCTGGCGTAGCGAGCGTGGTGATCGTGGCAGTGATCGTGGCAGTGATCGTGGCGGTGATCGCGGCACCGCCGGCCTCGGCCGCGCGCTGCAGTGGTGGCTGGGCCAGCTCGACAGCGCGACCACCCGCCGAGCGCTGCTCGAGCGCCATGCCGGGCCGCTGCGCTGAAGTCGCGCCGCGGTCTTCCCAAGCTTGATCGCGGTTGACGCAGATGGACTACGTCGGCCGCTTTGCACCGTCACCCACCGGGCCGCTGCACGCCGGCTCGATGGTCGCCGCACTCGCCAGCTGGCTCGATGCCCGCGCCCACGCCGGGCGCTGGCTGGTGCGCCTCGAAGATACCGACACCCCACGCTGCGTGGCGGGTGCGGCTGAAACAATCCTCGCGCAGCTCGACGCACTCGGCCTGCGGCCCGATGCCCCGCCGCTGTGGCAATCCAGCAGGGGCGCGACCTACCAGCGCACGCTCGACGCCTTGCTGGCCAGCGGCGACGCCTACCGCTGCGGTTGCACCCGGCGCGAGGTCGACGAACAGCTTGCCGCAGCGGGCGTGGCGCACCAGCGCCACGAGGACCGTGTCTACCCCGGCACCTGCCGTCGCGGCCTGAATGGCAAGGCTGCGCGAGCGGTCCGGTTGCTCACCGAAGCGCCGGCCGGCGGCGAATGTGTCATCGAATGGGCCGACCGCCGACTGGGCGTGCAGCGCCAGAACGTGACCCGCGCGGTGGGCGACTTTGTCTTGCAGCGCGCCGATGGCCTGTGGGCCTACCAGCTCGCCGTCGTCGTCGACGATGCCGATCAGGGCATCACCCACATCGTGCGTGGCGAAGATCTGGCCGACAACACGCCGCGCCAGATCCTGTTGCAGCGCGCACTCGAATTGCCGACACCACGATATCTGCACACGCCGCTGGTGTTGGCCACTGACGGGCAGAAACTGTCCAAACAAAACGGCGCTGCGGCGGTGGCCACCAGCGACGAACAAGCCAACCTGGCCACGCTGCGTGCGGCCGGCGCGGTGCTCGGGCTGCGGCCTGAGGTGTCCAGCGCCGCGGCCTGGCTGGCGGCCGCGGCAGCGCAATGGCGCGCGGAGCAGGCATGATGCGCAGCTTTTTCACTCCACCGCGAGACGCTCACGATGATCAGCACCCCTTCAGGCCTTCAGTACGAAGACACCACCATCGGCAGCGGCGACACCGCGACCGCCGGCATGCGTGTCAAGGTGCACTACACCGGCTGGCTCTACGACAACGGCCAGCAGGGCACGAAGTTCGATTCGAGCAAGGACCGCGGCCAGCCGTTTGCCTTCCGCCTGGGTGGCGGCGAGGTCATCGGCGGCTGGGACGAAGGTGTCCAGGGCATGCAGGTCGGTGGCACCCGCGTGCTCATCATCCCGCCGGAGCTAGGCTACGGTGCACGGGGCGCCGGCGGGGTGATCCCGCCCAACGCCACGCTGAAGTTCGAAGTCGAACTGCTCGGCGTCTAGCCGCGAGCCGGGCGCGGGCCGAAAGGCTTGCGCGGGCCGGCAGACGGGCCACCAAACGGGCCCGCCGCGGGGCGCGGACCGGCGGGTTTGCCAAACGGCTTGTTGGCGCCAAAGGGCTTGCCAGCAAACGGCTTCGCACCAAACGGCTTCTTGCCAAACGGCGCTTTTGGCGCATGTGACGGCTCGCCGCGTTTGGGTTCGAGCCCAACGATCACCGCCGCCGGAATGCGCTGCGTCGTGAAGCGCTGGATCGACTGGATCATGCCGGCGTCGCGGCGCTCGGCGAGCGTCACCGCCAGGCCCGAGCGGCCCGCGCGGCCGGTGCGGCCGATGCGGTGCACATAGTCTTCGGCCTTCATCGGCAGGCCGTAGTTGATGACATGGCTGATCGTCGGCACGTCGATGCCACGCGCGGCAACGTCGGTGGCCACCAGCACGCGCAGGTCTTGGGTGCGCAGGCCGTGCAGCACACGGGTGCGCCGGCCCTGCGGCATGCCGCCGTGCAGCGACGCGACTTTGTGGCCCATGTCGGCCAGGCGGTCGGCGAGCCAGTCGGCGTCGCGCTGGGTGCTGGTGAAGACCAGCGCCTGCTCGACGCTGCGTTCGGTGAGGATGTGATCGAGCAGCGCATTCTTGTGCTGCAGGTCGTCAGCCCAATGCAGGCGCTGTTCGATATCGGCGTGGGTGTCGGTGTGCGAGGCGACATCAACACGCAGCGGGTCACGCAGCAATGCACGCGCCAGGCCGCCGACATGGCCGCCGAAGGTGGCGCTGAACATCACCGTCTGGCGGGCCGCCGGGGTGGCATCGGCGATGAAGCGGATGTCGTCGATGAAACCCATATCGAGCATGCGGTCGGCTTCGTCGAGGACGAGCATTTCAAGATTCGCCAGGATCGCCTTGCCGGAATTCATGTGGTCCATCAGACGGCCGGGGGTGGCGATCAGGATGTCCAGCGGGCCGCGCAGGGCCTTCAGCTGCGCCGGGTACGGCACACCGCCGACGACCGTGGCCACGCGCAGGCCGCGCACATGGCGGCCGTAGGTGACGGCGGCCTTGGCAACTTGCATCGCCAGTTCGCGCGTCGGCGTCAGCACGAGTACGCGCGGGCCGGCGCTGCTGCCCTTGTCGCGGCTCTTCGCGGCGTCGTTGCGCGCTGCGAGAACACGGGTCAGCGCGGGCAGGATGAAGGCCGCGGTCTTGCCGCTGCCGGTTTTGGCCGAGACCATCAGGTCACGCCCTTCGAGCGCCGGCGGGATGGCTTGTTGTTGCACCGTGGTGGCTTCGGTGTAGCCAGAGTCGCGCAACGCGGCGGACAGGGCTTCATGCAGGTTCAGCTTGTCGAAACTCATCATCATCTTTCACGACCGCAGTCGAATCACGGCGCACACAGCGGCGCGCCTGGGGCCCATTGTTTTTGGGGCCACCAAGGGACAAGTCACCGGGAACAGCTCGCATCGAGCGCTGAAGGACTCAGCGCGGCGGCGCATGAACAGTCGGAAGGCGACGGCATCGCCGCCGACCGCACCGCATGCGGGTCTGTGGGGCCGTGGGTGGCGCCACAGTGTGGTCAGTGGGGATGAACGAAACGGCCGGGTTTGATTCCGTCCGAGCCTCGCATTCTACACCGGATCAGGGTTTGCACGGAAGCCCGACCGCGCACTCCTTCATTTCAGCAGATGCACGCGGTAGTGCAGCAACTCGTCGATCGACTCGTGGATATCGGCCAGCGCGGTATGGGCCTGCGCTTTTTTGAAACCCTCCAGCGCCTCGGGGCGCCAGCGCCGCGCAAGCTCTTTGAGCGTGCTGACATCAAGGTTGCGGTAGTGAAAAAAGGCTTCGAGCGTGGGCATCGTGCGGGCCAAAAAACGCCGGTCCTGGCAGATCGTATTGCCGCACATCGGGCTCTTGCCCTTGGGCACGTAGCGCTTGAGGAAGTCGATGACTTGGGCCTCAGCCGCCGCTTCGTCGGTGGTCGACGCACGCACGCGCGCCGTCAGCCCACTTTTGCCGTGGGTGCCCTGGTTCCAGCTGTCCATGCCGTCGAGCACGGCGTCGCTCTGGTGCACTGCGAAGACCGGGCCTTCGACACGCACCGTGACCTGCGGGTCGGTGACGACGACGGCGATTTCGATGATGCGGTCGCTGTCGGGGTTCAGCCCGGACATCTCCAGGTCGATCCAGATCAGGTTGTTTTCGCTCGAAACGAGCGTGGTGTCGGTCATGGCGTGATGGTGGCTTTCGGCGCAAGGCCGGGGCGGCGATTGTGCCCCGGGCCTAAACTCCAGCCCGATGCACAGTACGCTCAACACGCTCAACACGCTGAACACGACCACGATATCGACGCTGTTTGCCCTCGCGCTGCTCGCCTGGCTGGCGGCGCAGTTCTGGCTGGCCTCACGGCAGATGCGCCATGTCGCGGCAAATCGCGCCCAAGTCCCGGCAGCTTTTGTGGCCACCGTCTCGCTTGACGCCCACCAGCGCGCCGCCGACTACACGCTGGCCAAAGGCCGCTTCGGGCTCCTGAGCATGGCCTTTTCAGCCGCACTGCTGCTCGCCTGGACGCTGCTCGGTGGCCTCGATGCGCTCAACCGTTGGGCGCTGGATGTCGGGCTCAACGCCTGGGGCGCGATGGGCTACCAGCTGTTGCTGGTGACGGCCTTCGCGGTCATCGGCGGGCTGCTTGAACTGCCCTTCGAGTGGTACAGCACCTTTCGCATCGAACAGCGCTTCGGCTTCAACCGCATGACGCTGCGCATGTGGATCGCCGACACCCTCAAAGGCACCGCGGTGGGTGCGGTGATCGGCCTGCCGATGCTGGCGCTGATCCTGTGGCTGATGGGCGCTGCCGGGTCGGCCTGGTGGCTCTGGGCCTTCGGCGCCTGGGCGCTGTTCAACCTGACGCTGTTGGTCGTCTACCCGACCCTGATCGCACCGATCTTCAACAAGTTCGAGCCGCTTGCCGACGAAGCGCTGAAGTTGCGTGTGCAGGCGCTGATGCAGCGCTGCGGCTTCGCCGCCAAGGGCCTGTTCGTGATGGACGGCAGCCGGCGGTCGGCACATGCCAACGCCTACTTCACCGGCCTGGGGGCTGCCAAGCGGGTCGTCTTCTACGACACCTTGCTCGAGCGCCTGACGCCGGGCGAAGTCGAAGCAGTGCTCGCACACGAACTCGGCCATTTCAAACACCGGCATGTGCTCAAGCGCATCGTGGCGATGTTTGTTTTCAGCTTT
>JANOKR010000058.1:0-6666 GCA_031419315.1 Betaproteobacteria bacterium | reverse complement strand
GCCAACCTTGGCGATGCCATGCGAAAGATAGTTCACGACGTCCAGGCGGCTGATGTCCTGCTGCTGAAGCAGGTACACGGCGTGCGAATCCTTCTCGCCGAAGATCGCGACCAGCACGTTGGCGCCGGTGACTTCCTTCTTGCCGCTGCCCGTCGACTGCACGTGCATGATCGCGCGCTGGATGACGCGCTGGAAACCCAGTGTCGGCTGCGTATCGACCTCGTCGCTGCCAGAAACCGTCGGCGTGTTTTCCTTGATGAAGGTCGCCAGGCTCTTGCGCAGGTCATCGATATTTGCCGCGCAGGCACGCAGCACCTCGGCGGCCGAGGGGTTGTCCAGCAGCGCCATCAGCAAGTGCTCGACGGTGATGAACTCGTGCCGCTGCTGGCGCGCTTCGACAAACGCCATGTGCAGGCTGACTTCCAGTTCTTGCGCAATCATGCGGCCTCCATAATGCATTGAAGCGGGTGCTGGTCGCGCCGGGCGGCGGCCAAAACCAACTCGACCTTGGTCGCGGCGACGTCTTTGGAGAATACGCCGCAGACACCGCGTCCGTCGTGGTGAATCTTGAGCATGATCATCGTGGATGTCTCCAGATCATGCTGGAAATACTGCTGCAAAACGCGGATCACAAACTCCATCGGCGTGTAGTCGTCGTTGAGCATCACAACCTGGAACAGCGACGGCGGCTTGATCCGCGCCGTCTTGCGCTCGGCCACGACGGCGCCTTGCCCATCGCCGGTGCGGCGCGGCTGCGCTGGCGGCGGCGGGGGTGCTGCGGGGTCGTCCGGAAGGTCGGGCATGGTTCATTTTATCGATTGGGCCGGCACGGCTTCGCCAGGAGTTGGCAGGCGGTTCGCGCCCAGATGCCGGAACCGACCACGATCCGACCGCGAGCCGGCACGGTCGCGCCACGGCCGGGACGCCCATCCCGACCGATCTGGGGACTGTGCTCGCAATTGAAAGGGCCCGCGGGAAACAAGCCTTTTGAGGGACCTCGGCGCTCGGGTGTCGGGCCGCGGCAGTCGGTCTCAAGCTTCGAACTTCGGCTGGATCAGATTTTCGAAAGAGAACACTTCGTCCCACTTCGGCGCGGTCAACAGCCGGCGTTCGTCGACCACGATCTGGCGCAGCGACTTGCCGGTTTCGTAACCCTCGCGCGCGATCTCGGCACACAGCTTGTAGCCCAGCGACGGTTTGAGCACGGTCACGATGCCCAGCGAATTGAGCACCATGTCGCGGGTGTGGTCGGCGTTCGCGGTGATGCCGTCAACGCAGTTCACGCGCAGGCTGTTGATCGCGTTTTCCATCGTCGAGATCGAGGTGAACAGCGCGAACGTGATGACCGGCTCCATGACGTTGAGCTGCAACTGTCCGGCCGACGCCGCCAGCGTCACCGTCAGGTCCAGGCCGATGACCAGAAAGCCGACCTGGTTGACGACTTCGGGAATCACCGGGTTGACCTTGCCGGGCATGATCGACGAGCCGGGTTGCAACTGCGGCAGGCGGATCTCGTTGAAGCCGCAGCGCGGGCCCGATGCCAGCAGCCGCAGGTCGTTGCAGATCTTGGTCAGCTTCGACGAGGTGCGCTTGATCACGCTCGAAAGCAGCACATAGGCGCCGGTATCTGATGTCGCCTCGATGAGGTCGCCGGCGAGGATGAACTCGGTGCCGGTCAGCGCCGACAGGTGTTGGGTCGCCAAGGCCGGATAACCCGGCGCCGCGGTGACGGTGGTGCCGATCGCGGTGGCGCCGAGATTGATCTCGTGCAGGAACTGGCGCACTTCAGACACCCGCTGGACCTCTTCGCCGATCGTCGTGCCCCAGCCGTGGAACTCCTGGCCCAGGCTCATCGGCACCGCATCCTGCAAATGGGTGCGGCCCATCTTCAAGACGCGGTCGAACTCCAGCGCCTTGGCAAAAAACGCTTCCTGCAAGGCCCGTAGCGCCGCCATGTAGTCGGCCAGCCGCAAGATCAACGCGAGGCGGAAGGCGGTCGGGTAGACATCGTTGGTCGACTGCCCGAAGTTCACATGGTCGTTCGGGTTGACCACGCTGTATTCGCCCTTGGCACGGCCCAGCGATTCGAGCGCGAGGTTGGCAATGACCTCGTTGGCGTTCATATTCGTCGACGTGCCGGCACCGCCCTGGATGAAGTCGGTCACGAACTGGTCGCGCATCTCGCCGGCGATCAAGCGGTCACAGGCGCCGATGATGGCCTGCGCGATGACCGGCTCAAGCACCCCAAGATCGCGGTTGGCCATCGCGGCGGCCTTCTTGACATAACCGAAGGCCTTGACAAACGCTGGCTCCGACGACATCGGGATGCCGGTGATGTGGAAGTTCTCGCGGCCGCGCAGCGTCTGCACGCCGTAGTACGCGTCGGCCGGCACTTCGCGGTCGCCAAGCAGGTCGTGTTCGGTGCGGGTGGCTGCGGTGGTCATGGGTGGCTTTCTGGGGGTCGGGCCCCATTGTCCGGGGCCCGCCGCCCTGCGGCTTGGAACCTGCAAAAATGCGCGCAACCACCGCCACCAAAAAGGCTCACCGATGTCCGACCCCGCGCACCCGGCCGCCGCCGGCGACGACAGCTTCGAGCTCTGGGATCTGCGTGTCGAGGTGATCTGCCCACCCGGCGAACGTGTGATGTGCGGCGCGCAGGCGGGTGACCATTTCGAGCTGCGTGGCGAGATGCTGCACTTGCCAGCGGGGCAGGGTTTTTCGATCTACTCATTGGCTGCGCTGTTGCCGCTGTTGCCGGCCAAGCAGCGGGTCACCCATGCAAACGACTGGATGTCCACCGATGCCGAGGTCGCCTGCCCCGACCCGAACTGCCCGACCCGGCTGCGCATCACGCGCACCTCAAAGCGCCGCTTCAGCCACGCGCAGACGACCCGGGTGCCGCTCAAACGCGACGACGCGGAGGCCGCGTCGTGACCCGCCCGCAAACCATCGAGCTCGCCCCGGGATACCGCATCCCGCGCATCCTGCGCGGCGGCTGGCAACTCGCCGGCGACCATGGCGAAGTCGACCGCCAGCAAGCCGTGAGCGACATCGCGCGCTTTGTCGACGCCGGCCTGAACACCGCCGATTGCGCCGACATCTACACCGGCGTCGAGTTGATTTATGGCGAGTTCAATGCGCAGCGCCAGGCCGCCGGGCAAGCCGGTTTGCAGGTGCACACCAAGTTCGTGCCCGACTACGACGACCTGCCCCATGTCGACGAAGCCTATGTGCGCCGCATCGCCGAACGGTCCCGCAAGCGACTGTCCAGCGCGCGGCTTGATCTGGTGCAACTGCATTGGTGGAACTACGCCGTTGCCGGCCATGTCGATGTGGCCCGCCACCTGCACACCTTGCAACACGAAGGCCTGATCGCGCACCTGGGCGGCACCAACTTCGATACGCCCCAAACGCGGGCCATGCTCGATGCCGGGGTGCCCCTGGTGAGCATGCAGGTGCAGTACTCGCTGCTTGATCGCCGGCCCGAACGCTGGCTGGTACCGCTGTGCCAAGAAAGCGGCATGCAACTGCTCTGTTACGGCACGATCGCCGGCGGTTTTATCAGCGACGCCTGGCTCGGCAAGGCCGAGCCTGGGGCCGAACTCAGCAACCGCTCGTTGATCAAGTACAAGCTGGTCATCGACGATTTCGGCGGCTGGGCGGTGTTTCAGGAACTGTTGCGCGCGCTGCGGGCGATTGCCGACAAACATGGCAGCTCGATCGCATCGGTGGCCACCCGCTGGGTGCTCGACCGCGAAGGTGTCGCCGCGGCAATCGTCGGTGCGCGTTACGCCGATCGGCTGGCCGATACGATGGCCGTCTTCGACCTTCGCCTGGATGACCAGGACCATGCCCGCCTGGCGCCGATCCTGGCCGCGCACCCCGGCCCCGATGGCGACTGCTACAGCCTGGAGCGCGACAAGACCGGGCGCCATGGCCGGATCATGAAATACAACCTCAACAAGACTTGACGCCCGCGCGGCGCGGCTGCGCCGGGCGCCGCGGGACGGGCGGCGCCTGCGTCCCATATTCGATCATCACTTCCCAAACGGCCGGATCGGCAGAATCCGTGTGGGCTTTCTGCGCAAGGGTTGCCAGGTTGGCCCACCCGTGGCCCCGTTCGGTTCGCTGCCCTTGATCTCCGGTCTCTGATCGAAAGTTGGAACTGCATTGTTCCCCGGCTTGCTCACCGGGTGCGTTAACGCTCCCTACTGAACAGGCCCCGGCTTGGCTAGGTTTTGCAGTTTGGTAAGTGTCATGGCTCGGACGAGCGAACCCAGAATCTGTCGCTCGACATCGGCGCGCCCCGGATCACGCCGGTCATCGACGACAACGCGGATGTCCCTGCCAGCCAGGTACGGCGAGTTCTTCACATCGCCGGCCTTGCGCATCGTGGCTCCGGTGGCGGTGTGATTCGCCGGAATCACGTCGATGTACTCACCGTCGACGAGGAAAGCAAACGTGCGCTCCCGCTTCGATTGGCCTTTGATCTTCGGCCTGCGTTCCACGGTGGCTCCGGGCTTCCACTCTCGAAGCAGGATTTCGGCTTCCTCGGCGAGGTTCTGTGTCTGTTCGTCCAGCCCGACGTGTTCGCGTTCCCATTCGGCGATTGAGAGCATCCCACTGATGGCTGTGGCCAACATGTGCGAGCCTTGATCGGCTGGCACGAGAACCCTCACGTCGCCTTTGTCACTGAGGGTCAGGCCGAACCGGTCCACGCGCTCACGCAGGGTGCTGACGCGCCGACCGACCTGGACGCCGAAGGCCTCCAGGTGCGCCAGCATTTCGCCGTTGTCCGACAGGAGGATGCGATCACCCTCCTCGATCGCGTACAGGACGATGGCGGTGTCATCGGCGTAGCTGAACGGGGTGCCGATCTCGATGCCACGCTCGTTGGGCAATCCGCGAATGGGCACGCAGTCGAAGGCGGAGGTCGTCTTGAGCCAATCGCAGTTCATATCGGCGAGTTCAGTTTTCCGGAAATGGCCAGGTTGATCCGCTTGCAGTAGTGGGCAAATGCTAGAGCCAAGCGCCCGCAGGCGATATCGGGATCGGTGATGGGCCGCACGGCACCGTCGCCAACATGTTCATGAGGCCCGTAATCGGCCCCCCCCTGTGGACCGTTGTGCGAGCGCTTGTTGGCGGGAGACACGTTCAACTGGAATACCCGACGGCGCACGCCGTGTTCCAGCTGAAACAGGCCGAACTCGTAGAGGCAACGGTCGACGACGACCGGCCGCTTGACGACAAGCTGCATCGTCAAGCCGGGGAGAATGGCACCGGTCTCGTCTTCGGGCTGGGCCAAGGCAAGCAGGAGGTCTGCAAGGTTGTCTCGTTCGGTCCAGCCGAAGGACGCAGCGCACAGTTTGGGCACGGCCATAACGTGCTCGGCCTGATCGTGGCTGACGTCGGACATGGTCGGTTGGTAGCGGGGCACTCGCGGACTCAGTTCTCATCGGGCGACCAGCGTCCAAACGCGCTTCTGCGGAACCAGCGCGCGGGTGTCGGCGTCGAGCTTGTCGTACTCGCCGAGCAGTTCGTCGATCAGGTCGTTGGCGTCACAGTGCCGCACATGAAAGTACGCCTGCGTCTCGTCCCGATCGATGCTGCTCGTGAATCCGCCACAGCACGCTAGCGCGAAACACAGAAAGCAAAAACCCCAGTCAAATCATTGCACTGGGGTTTTTTATGAGCCATCCTGGGACGGCTTGAGACACCGTCACATATGGTCGATCATGACCTGCCCGAACCCGCTGCAAGACACCTGCGTCGCACCTTCCATCAGGCGCGCAAAGTCGTAGGTCACCTTCTTGCTCGCGATCGAGCGCTCCATCGACGCGATGATGACGTCGGCGGCTGCGGCCCAGCCCATGTGGCGCAGCATCATCTCGGCGGAGAGGATTTCCGAGCCCGGGTTGACGTAATCCTTGCCGGCGTATTTGGGCGCGGTGCCGTGGGTGGCTTCGAACATCGCCACGCTGTCGTTCATATTCGCGCCCGGCGCGATGCCAATGCCGCCGACCTGCGCGGCGAGTGCGTCGGAGACATAGTCGCCGTTCAGGTTGAGCGTGGCGATGACCGAGTATTCCGCCGGGCGCAGCAGGATCTGCTGCAAGAAGGCGTCAGCGATCGAATCCTTGACCGTGATCTCGCGCCCGGTCTTCGGGTTCTTGAAACGGCACCACGGGCCGCCATCGATCAACTCGGCGCCAAACTCGCGCTGCGCCAGCGCGTAGGCCCAATCACGGAAACCACCTTCGGTGAATTTCATGATGTTGCCCTTGTGCACGATCGTCATCGACGGTTTGTCGTTGTCGATCGTGTACTGCAGCGCCTTGCGCACCAGGCGCTCGGTGCCTTCGCGCGAGACCGGCTTGATGCCGATGCCCGAGGTGTTGGGGAAGCGGATCTTTTTGACCCCCATCTCTTCGATGAGGAACTTGATCAGCTTCTTGGCCTTGTCGCTTTCGGCTTCGTATTCGATGCCGGCGTAGATGTCTTCGGAGTTCTCACGGTAGATCACCATATGGGTCTTCTCCGGCTCCTTCAACGGGCTGGGCACGCCCTTGAAATACTGCACCGGGCGCAGGCAGACATAGAGGTCCAGCTCTTGGCGCAGCGCGACGTTCAGCGAGCGGATGCCGCCGCCCACCGGCGTCGTCTGCG
>JANOKR010000057.1:0-9416 GCA_031419315.1 Betaproteobacteria bacterium | reverse complement strand
GGTTGCGCACGGTGGCCACGGCGGTGGCGGCGAAGTTGCCGCTGTCCGGCCCGGTGCGCACGAAGTTGGGCAGGCCGCGCTCGACCAGGGATTGCACGATGGCGTTGGTCTCCCAGTACAACTTGTTGTAGCGCGCGGCGGCGTCGCTGGCGGTCAGCGAAATGCCGCTGACGTAGGTGCCGGTGAACATGTCCACCTTGTCCCGCGTGGCCAGCTGCTCGACCGTGGCGATGCCCTGCTGCGCATTGGCCGCGTCGCCGCGCACCAGCTCGACCTTGCGTCCGAGCACGCCGCCGGTGGCGTTGATCTGGTCCACCGCCAGCTCGTAGCCGCGTGTCACCTCGTTGCCGTACAGCGCCAGCGGGCCGCTGTAGGGGTTGATCGCGCCGATCTTGATGGGCTGCTGTGCCCACGCGCTGGCCGAAAGCAGCGCCGCGCCGAGCGCCAGCGCGATGCCGCTGACCCGTTGCAGTGAACTCATGATCTGTCTCCTTCGTTGAAATGCACGGTGTGGGGCGTTGAAGCGCCTCGGGGTTGAATCGGTTCGGAACTGGCCGGGGTCATGTCCGGTAGCTGCTGTCACGGCGGTCGAGCTTGCGCATCAGGGCGGCAAACTCGATCGCGCCTTCGCCGTCGGGGTGCAGGTCCTGGAAGGCGTTGAGATCGGCACCCGACTTCGCGGCCAGCGCATCGGGCAGCATATGCAGCGGGCCGGCCGCCGCGGCGGCAATCTGCACCTGGCAGGCGCGCTCCAGCCGGTACAGGCGCAAAAAACATTCGGCCACGTTGCGCCCGACGACCATCAGGCCGTGGTTGCGCAACACCATCGCGCGGGCGCTGCCCAGCGACGCCACGAGGCGCTCGCGTTCGTCGAGATACAGCGATGCGCCTTCGTAGTCGTGGTACGCCAACTGGCCGTGAAATGCGGTCGCAAACATCGACACCGGCTGCAGGCCGCCGGCCAGGGCCGCCACCGCCATGCCGGCGACGGTGTGGGTGTGCATCACGACATGGTGCTGCGACGCCTTGATCATGTGCAGCGCCGAGTGGATGACAAAGCCCGCGTAGTTGATCGTGCCAGCGTTGTTTGCATTGTTTGCGCTGGCCGCGCCATCCTCGCCAATGAGGCCGCTGCCGGCGTCGACAACGTGGCCATCAACGTCGATCTCGACCAGGTTCGACGCCGTGATCTCGTCGTAGTTCAGGCCCCAGCGGTTGATCAGGAAATGGTCGTCGCTGCCTGGCACCCGCGCGGTGAGGTGGGCGTAGATCAGCTCGGTCCAACCGAAGTGGTCGACCGCGCGGTAGGCGGCGGCAAGTTCGACACGCATGCGCCACTGCGCCGGGCTGAACCGCGGCGGCCGCTCGGGGGCAAGGTTTTTTTGCAGCGGCTGGTTCATCGCGAGGCCGGGTCGTGTGCGCGTCGCGCTGCTGCCGTCACGCGGCGCCCAGGCCGAGGCGGTAGAAGCGGTCGGCATTGCCTTTGAACAATGCCGCCTTGTCGGCCACCGACGCGCTGCTGGCGATGCGCTTGAAGGCGTTCCACAGCACGACATAGCTGCACATCGCCTTGTCGACCGGGAAGTTGCTCTCGAACAGGCAGCGCTGCGCGCCGAAGAGATCGATGCAGGTCAGCATCGTCGGGCCCCAGGCGGCGGCGATCTGTTCCGACGAGGGCGGCGCGGGCAACAGGTGGAAGTCCCAAGCGCCCAGCGCCATGCCCATGCCACCGAGCTTGACGCTGACATTCGGGCAGGCAGCCAGGGTTTGCATCGCGGCGCGCCACTCGCTGAACATGGCCTCACGGCGACCCCGGTAGGGCCCGACGCCGAGCTGGCCGCCGACATGGTTGAGCATGATCGGCAGCTCGGGGAAAGCGTGCGCGAGATCGACGAGCTGGTGGATCTGGGTGTGGTACAGCCAGGCATCGAAGCTCAAGCCCAGCGCCTGCAAACGCGCCAGGCCGCGGCGGAAGTTGGGCCGGTAGAGCAGGTCGGCTGGCGGGCGCCCGAGCAGGCTGGCGTTGAATTCCTCGTGCCGTGCCGAGATGTGCCGGATGCCGCGGAAGTGGCTCGCGCCGGCTTCGATATGGGCGCGCAGCACCGGCTCGACGGCGTCCCCGAGTTGCAGGTCGGCATAACCGACGATGCCGGCGCAGACCTTGGTCTTGGCGCCGCGCTGGGTGGCGGCACGCGCCACGCCGGCGACAAATTCGGTCTCGCCGACCGGGCGCATTTCTACCGGGCCGCTGCTTCGGTAGGCGTAGCCGCATTGCGCATAGACGGTGGCGACGATGTGGTGCCCGCTACCGGCGTCAGCCAGGATGTCGTCGAGCAGGTAGCCACCTTCGCGCTCCCACAAATGATGGTGCGGGTCGACGATTGGCAGATCGGGTTCGATCGCGGTTTCGGTGTAGCTGGCCAGCCAGGCCGGGTTGAGGCCGAGGTGGTGGACGATCGGCAGGCCGTCGGCATCACGCTCGGTGGCGTGCGGGTTGGCGTGCGGGTTGGCGTGTGCGCCAGTGGTGTCGGGGCTGGTCATCGCGGTCATCCGGTTCACGCCGCCAGCACCGGTTGGGTGCCGACGATGGTGGTGCGGTGCATCACGCGGCGTTCAGCCGGGTCGAAGGCGGTGACCTGGTGCAGCGTGCAGCGGTTGTCCCACATCACCACGTCGTCGGTTTCCCAGCGGTGCGAATAGACAAAGCGCTCGCTGCCGGCGAAGGTGGCGAGTTCGGCGATGAGCTCGAGCGACTGCGCACGCGACAGGCCCTCGACCTCGTCGTTGTAGATCGGGCTGATATAGACCGATTTGCGGCCGGTGACCGGATGCACACGCACCATCGGGTGCCAAACCGGCGGCACCTTGGCGCGCTCAGCGTCGGTCATCGGTTTGAGCGTTTGCAGGGTGTGCATATGCTCGAAGTTGTGGCGCGCGCGGCGGCCTTCGATGCGCGCTTTCAGCGCCGCCGGCAAGTTGGCATAGACGGCATACAGATTGGTGAACTGCGTCTCGCCGCCACTGCGGCTGACTTCGACGCCGTGCAGCAGCGCGCCGACGCAGGGCGTTGGCAGGTAGCTGCTGTCGGTGTGCCAGAACTGCGCCAGCGAGAGCTGCCGCGATGTCGGGCTGTCAGGCGACATCAACACACCTTCTTCGTCGACGTTGCTGACGCGGAAGATCTCGCGCACAAATTTCGACTTGATGATCGACTGGTGAAATATTTCCGGCTCGCCGAGATAGCGCGTGAAGTTGACATGCTCGGTGTCGCTGATCTGCTGGCCGGGGAAGACCAGCACCAGATGCTCCATCCACGCGGCGAGCAGTTCGGCGCGTGTCGTGTCGTCAAGCGGCGCGCGCATATCGATGCCGCGCACTTCGGCGCCCAGCGCGGCGCCCAGCCGGCGCACGGTCAGGCGTTGGGTGGCAGGGCTGGCGAGGGTCATGGCGAGTTTTCCTGCGATGGCTTGTGGCGTCGTTGCGGCGGCGGGGCTACTCGAACGAAAAGCCGAGCGCGCGGGTGTAGTAGTAGAGGCCGCCGTCCTGCACGATCAGGAACTTGGCGCGCATGCGACCTTCGTTGTGATGTGAATGCAGCGCGGTCGGTGGCGTGACGGTGGTCGCCCAGGGTGCCCAGTCTTTGCGCCGGCCATCGACCATCGAGTGGCAGCCCTCACCCTGGATGACCAGGCTGACCGCGATCGAGTTGTGCCGGTGCGGGCGCTGCGTCTGGCCGGCGGGCAGGGTGTTCATCGCCACCGTCATCGTCGGCAGCACGTTGCGGATCGCTTCTTGTTTGGTCGACGAAAGGATCAGCGCCGAGCCGGCGATATCGTTACTGCGCCCGACCGCGTACAACTGGTCGATCTGGCGTTCGATGTCGGCGGCGGTGAAATGCACGGCGTCGGTCGGCGCGCTGCCGGCAGCCGGTGCGCGCAGATGTTCGAAGGCCAGTTGCGGCTCGTTGGTGACGACCCAGAGCACGGCATCCTTGTCGTCGGCATGGTGGGCTTGCGCAACGCCGCCGGGCAACACGAAGACATCGCCGGCCTGCCAGGCGACCGCCTCGTTCGGGTCGTCATTGCACTCGCTGCGGCCGCCGCCCTGGATGACGTAGAACATCACGCCGCTGGCTTCGAACTGCGTGCGCAGTGTCTCGCCAGCGCGGATGCGTGCATACCGCGCCAGCACCAACGGCGTCGTTGCCGGGAAGGCGGTGCCGAGTTCGCGCGAGCGGTCGCAATCGATCAGGCCGGTGTTGGTGTCGGCGTGCAACGCGCGCGCCGGTTCGCTGGTGAAGCTGTCATCGGGTACTGGCGGCAGCTTGATGTTGAAGGCGTTGCCGGTGTTGTAGTACAGCGCCCGGGCCTGCGCGGCGCTGGCCGGTGCGGCGGCGCGCTGCGCCGGCATCTCTGCGATCGACTGCACTGCGATCAACGGCGCAGGCACTGCGGCGCGGGTGATCGGCAAGGCTTCAGCGGGCTTGAGCATGGCCAGAATGTTAGGCCCGCGGCGGCACCGGTGACCAGCGAGAAATTCTTGTCCGTACAGATCAGTTCTGGCTGCGCTGCGCCGGTTCTCCGAGGTAAACGCAGCGTTTATTACCCGTCAGAACCGAGGTCTACCCAAGGGTATACCATCACCAGACCGGGTCCGCCCGGCCCGCCTGGCAAGCCAGCCCGGCCTGATCGACACGCACAAAAAAATCTCATCCGATGGCCGCCTCGCCTTCGGTAGATTCGCGGCTTCGCCACTTCACAGCAGGGCCCGCCATGCAACTCGGAATCTTCATGATGCCCATGCACGCGCTGGGCCGCGACATGACCCAGACCCTGGTCGAAGACCGCGAGACGGTGATCCTGGCCGACCGCCTGGGTTACCACGATGTCTTCATCGGCGAGCACCTCACCGACAGCACCGAGAACATCACCAACTCGATGATCTTCCTGGCCACGCTGATCCATGCCACGAAGACGATCAAGCTCGGCACCGGCACCTGCAACCTGTCGCAGATGCACCCGACGCTGATCGCGGCGCAAGCGGCGATGTTCGACCACCTGGCGCAAGGGCGCTTCATCTTCGGCATCAGCCCGGGCGCGTTGCCCTCGGACTTCGAGGCCCTGGGCCTGCTCAACGAAGACCGCAACAAACTCTTTGCCGAAGCCATCGATGTCATCCTCGAAATCTGGCAACGCGAGCCGCCCTACGAGATCGCTCTGCCGGGCAACCGGTTCCCGGTGACGACGCGCCAGACCTACGACCCGGTGCTCGGTATCGGCGTCATGCCCAAGCCCTTTCAGCGGCCGCGGCCGGAGATCGTCGGCACCGTCGTCGCACCGTTTTCAAAAGGCGTGATCGCGATGGGCGAGCGCGACTTTCATCCGATGTCGGCCAACTTCCTGCTGCCCAAATGGGCCAAGACCCATTGGGCCAACTACGCGCAGGGCAAGGCCAACGTCGGCATGCCGGCCGACGCCGCCGACTGGCGCGTGGCGCGCACGATCTTTGTTGCCGACGACGACAAATCGGCGCGCAGCTACGCCATCGACGACACGCGCAGCCCCTACCGCTTCTACTACGAGCAGCTCTACGCCAAGGTCTCCAAGCGCGGTGGGCAGGCGGTCTTCAAGGAGCGCCTCGACCAGCCCGACAGCGAGTTGACGATGGCCTACATCCTCGACAAGCTGGTCATCCACGGCTCGGTGGACAGCGTCGTCGACCAGATCCTGGCGTTGCGCGCCGAGATCGGCGACTTCGGCGAACTTGTCTATGCCGGCATGGACTGGGTCGACAAGGCGCTGACGCAGCGCTCGATGCAGTTGATGGCCGAGCAGGTGATGCCGCGTGTCAACGCGGCCATCGCCAGTGAACACCAATGAGCATCAGTGAGCGCCAGTGAGCACCGCTAGCCCGCCGATGCCCGAGATCGACCTTGATCTGGACGTCGCCATCGTTGGTGCCGGTTTTGCCGGCCTACACCTGCTGCACGAGCTGCGCGGCCTGGGCTTCAAGGTGCGTGTCTTCGAGGCCGCCGCCGATGTGGGCGGCGTCTGGTACTGGAACCGCTACCCCGGCGCGCGCTGCGACGTCGAGAGCTTGCAGTATTCGTATTCCTTTTCCGACGACCTGCAGCAGGCCTGGGTCTGGAGCGAACGCTATGCCGGACAGGCCGAGATCCTGCGCTACATCCAGCATGTCGCCGAACGTTTTGACCTGCGCCGCGACATCGTCTTCAAGCACTGCATCGAAGCCATGCAGTTCGACGAAACAATCGATCGCTGGCAGATCCACGGCCCGGCTGGCACGCCGCCGATCAGCGCGCGTTTTTGCATCATGGCCACTGGCGCGTTGTCGGCGGCACGCTGGCCCGACCTTGAAGGCTTGATTCAGTTCAACGGCGGCACTTACCACACTGGCGCCTGGCCGCATGAGGGTGTCGATTTCAGCGGCCTGCGTGTGGCGGTGGTCGGCACCGGCTCGTCGGGCATCCAGGCGATCCCGCAGATCGCCAAACAGGCGGCGCAGTTGACGGTCTTCCAGCGCACCCCGAACTTCAGCATCCCGGCCTGGAACGGGCCGCTGAGCGACGCCGCGCAAGGGGCGTGGAAGGCGTGTTACGCCGACCACCGGGCGCGTGCCCGCGAAGTCGGCTCGCTCTACGAGTTCAGCGACCGCACCGCGGTCGACACCGAGCCGGCCGAGCGCACGCGCGAGTACGAGAAGCGCTGGAGTCTTGGCGGCGTCAACTTCGTGCATGCGTTCAACGACTTGATGGTGAATGCCGAATCGAACGACACGATCGCCGACTTCGTGCGCGCCAAGATCGCCAGCATCGTCAAGGACTCAGGCGTCGCGCAGTTGCTGTCGCCGCGCAACCATCCGCTCGGCACCAAGCGCATCTGCGTCGATACCGGCTACTACGAAACCTTCAACCGCGCCAACGTGCAGTTGGTCGATCTGAAGCAGACGCCGATCACGCAGGTCAGCGCAGATGCCGTCCACACCAGCGCCGGCTCATTTGCCGTCGATGCAATCGTCTTCGCCACCGGCTACGACGCGCTGACCGGCGCGCTCGCCCGCATCGACATCCGCGGTGTGGGCGGCCGCAGCCTGCGCGATAAATGGGCTGACGGGCCGCAGACCCTGCTCGGCCTGATGTCGGCGGGTTTCCCGAACCTGTTCATGATCACCGGGCCGGGCAGCCCGTCGGTGCTGGTGAACATGATCGTCGGCATCGAGCAGCATGTGGAGTGGATCTCGCGCTGCCTGGCGCACTTGCGCGAACGTGGCTTGACGCACATCGACGCCGAGCCCGATGCCGAACAACGCTGGGTGGCGCATGTCAACGCCGCTGCCGATCGCACCTTGTTCCCGCGCGCGGACTCGTGGTTTCTGGGCGCCAACATTCCCGGCAAGCCGCGGGTCTTCATGCCCTATGTCGCCAAGATCGGCGTTTACCGCCGCGAGTGCGATGCGGTCGCCGATGCCGGCTACGCGGGGTTTCGGCTGACTTGAATCAGGCGCTGACTTCGGTGCCGTGATCAGCACCGTGGTCAGCAGCATGATCAACGCCGAGATAGGCCGCGATCACCGCCTGGTTCGACTGCACCTCGCGTGGTGTGCCTTCGGCGATCTTGGCGCCGAAGTCGAGCACGACGATCTTGTCGGAGATATCCATGATCACCGGGATGTCGTGTTCGACGATCAGGAAGCTCATGCCGAACTGCGAGCGTGCGCGGTTGATCAGCGCGGTCATCGCGGTTTTTTCCGCCGTGCTCATGCCGGCCATCGGTTCGTCGAGCAGCACCAGGCGGGCCTTCTGCATCAGCGCGCGCGCAAACTCGACCTGCTTCTGGCGGCCGTAGGACAGCTCACCTGGCAGCAGTTGTGCGGTTTCGGGCATGCCGAGAAAGGCTAGCACTTCGGTCGCCGCGGCGACCGCCGCTTGTTGCTCGCGGCGTGCGCGCGGGGTCTGGAAGGCGCCCTGCAGAAGCCCTGAAGAACCCTGCCGGTAAGTGCCGACGAGCAGATTGTCGAGCACCGTCAAGCCGCCAAACAGCGCCAGATTCTGGAAGGTGCGTGCGATGCCATGGCGCGAGACCTGGTGCGCCGCTTCGCCGGTGATATCGACGCCGTCGAACGCAACCTGGCCGCTGGTGGGCAGGTACATCCCGGTGATGCAGTTGAACATCGTCGTCTTGCCGGCGCCGTTGGGGCCGATCAACGAGGTGATCGAACCCGGCGCCATCGTGAACGAGACGCTGTTCAGCGCCGTGATGCCCTGGAAGCGCATCAGCAGCGAAGTGACTTCGAGCAGCGGCGCGGTCATGTGTGGGCCCCCGCGGCGGCCGCGGCTTGGTCGACGGTGTCACGCTGGGCGCCGAGGTAGGCGTCGTGGACGATGCCGCTGGCGGCGATCTCCGCTGCCGGCCCCGATTGCACGATGCGGCCACGGTCGAGAATGAAGGCGGTGGCGGCAAATTCGAGCGCCAGGCGGGCGTTCTGCTCGACGATCAACATCGACGTGCCGAGGGTGTCGCCGACGACACGCAACTGCTTGTAGATCGCCTGCACGATGAGCGGCGCCAGGCCGAGCGAGAGCTCGTCGATCAGCAGCAGCCTGGGTTTGGAGATGAGCGCGCGGCCCAGCGCCAGCATCTGCTGCTCGCCGCCCGAGAGCCAGCCTGCCGCCTGCTTGCGCCGCTCCTGCAGGCGCGGGAACAGCGTGTAGACGGCCTCCAGGCTCTCAGCCACCTGCGCCCGAGGCAGGATGGCGGCGCCCACGCTCAGGTTATCTTCCACCGACAGCTGCTTGAAGATCAGCCGGCCTTCGGGCACCAGCGCCATGCCCTGGCGCACCAGCCGGTGCGAAGGCTGGCCCAGCACCGGTTGGCCGTCGAAGAAGACCTGGCCGACGGTCACATGGCCGTGGTGCAGGTCGAGCAAGCCCGTGATGGCGCGGATGAGCGTGGTCTTGCCCGCGCCGTTGGCGCCCAGCAGCGCGACGACGCCGCCCTTGGGCACCTGCAGGTTCACGTCGTCCAGCGCCAGCCCCTTGCGGGCATAGCCGGCCGACAGGCCTTTGACTTCAAGGATAAAGCTCATGACTTGCTCCGCCAGGCTACAAAGCGAGCGCGCAGACGGCGCCCGATGCCGGCCAGGCCGTCGGGCGCGAAGATCAGCAGCAGGATGACCAGCATCCCGAAGATCACCTGCACCAGCTGTGCCTTGTGGTCGACCAGCAGCAGCCGCACGATGGCGGTGGAGTCGCCCGCCTGCGAGGCAAAGCCGGAGATGATCGACGGCAGCAGCAGCCACACCGCCGCGCCCACCAGCGAACCGGCCAGCGAGCCCATGCCGCCGATGATGATCATGGCAATGAACTGGATCGCGAACTGGATGCCGAAGGCCTCGGA
>JANOKR010000056.1:0-3382 GCA_031419315.1 Betaproteobacteria bacterium | reverse complement strand
AGCCCGGTCTGGCTGGCATCGAGCGCGCCCTGCGCGTCGCGGCCGAAGATGTAGCCACCACCACCGGCAATCACCGGCCAGCTGAAAAAGAGCTGGTTGTAGGCCCAGAGAATGGCTCGTTTGCCGCTCTTGGCCAGCTCCTTGTCGAGCGCGACGACCTCGTCGAAACTGGCCGGCGGGGTCTTCACCAGAGCCTTGTTGTAGATCAGGCCGATCGCCTCGATGGCGATCGGGTAGCCCCAGGTCTGGCCCTTCCAGGCGAATGCCGACCAGGCCGAAGGCTCGATCTCGTCGCGAATGCGTTTGGGCGGCCGGATCGGCACGATGAGCCCGGACTTGGCCCATTCGCCGACGCGGTCGTGCGGCCAGCAAAAGATGTCCGGCCCCTTGCCGGCGCCGGCCGCGGCCTGGAACTTGTCGGTGGCGCCTTCGGGGTGCTGTACGACCACCTCGACGCCCGAGGCCTTGTTGAACGCATCGCCGACCTTCTGCAGGCCGTTGTAACCCTTGTCGCCGTTGATCCAGACCAGCAGGCGCAGCTTGTCCTGGGCGTTGGCTACGCCGGCTGGCGTGGCCAGGCCGAGCGCGATGCACACCAGGACGTGCAGCTTGGACATCAGGCCGCGAGCGTGCGCTCGGCGCTGACATGGCGGCGCAGTGCCAGCCCGGCGGCGTCGAAGAGATAACACGCGTCGCTAGGGATCGACAGGGTCAGCAGCTGGCCGTTTTTCACCCGCGTGCGGCCTTCGAGCTCGCAGGTCAGAGCCTCTTCGACACCCGGGAACTCGCAATAGGCGTGGGTCGTGCTGCCGAGGGACTCGACAAAAGTGACCTTGGTCTCGATCGTGTTTTGGGTGCCGCCAGCGACGAGGTGTTCGGGGCGCACCCCGAGCGTGACCTTGTCGCCGGTCTTGGCGCCAGAGCCATCGACATCGCAGCGCACGCTGGCGCCGCCGATGAGCTGGACGGTGGTCTGCGCAGCGCTGGCTTCGGTCACCGTGGCCGTGATGAAATTCATCTTCGGGCTGCCGATAAAACCGGCGACAAACAGGTTGCACGGGTGCTCGTACAGCTCCAGCGGCGAGCCGACCTGCTCGATCTCGCCGACCGACAGCACGACGATGCGGTCGGCGAGAGTCATCGCCTCGACCTGGTCGTGAGTGACATAGACCATCGTCGTCTTCAGGTCTTCGTGCAGCTTGGCAAATTCGTAGCGCATCTTCACGCGCAGCGCGGCGTCGAGATTGCTCAGCGGCTCGTCGAACAAAAAAACCTCGGGCTTGCGCACGATCGCGCGGCCGATCGCCACGCGCTGGCGCTGGCCGCCAGACAGGTCTTTGGGCTTGCGCTGCAAGAGGTGTTCGATGTGCAGAATCTTGGCCGCGTTCTGCACCGCAGCGTCGATTTCAGCCTTAGGCACCTTGGCCAGCTTCAAACCGAAGGCCATGTTTTCGTAGAGGTCCATATGCGGGTACAGCGCGTAACTCTGGAAGACCATCGCGATGCCACGCTCGGCAGGCGGCACATCGTTGACGACGACGCCGCCAATCGACAGCTCGCCGCCGGTGATGTCTTCGAGGCCGGCGATGGTGCGCAGCAAGGTGCTCTTGCCGCAGCCCGACGGCCCGACAAAGACCATGAACTCGCCGTCGCGCACTTCGAGATTGATGTCCCGCAGAACCTGCACGTCGCCGTAGGACTTTTGTACATTCTTCAGCACGACATGCGCCACTCGGTCACCTCTTTCGGGGCCATTGCAGGCCAGCGCGGATCCATCAGCGTGTAAGTAATATACAGACCAACAGGTACTGGCACAACGCGGTGTTTTCCCGGCGCTACAGATGCGAATCATTAGAAATCAACAACTTACGATACCGGTACGTTGTATTTGGGCAATCCAGATGTAGGAGAACTACACAATTCTCTTTACTGTCGTGATACTGCCGGACTCGATGGAGGGATTACCCGATGAGCCAGGAACTGAAGCCCCGCGCCGCCCGCGTCAGCCGCGACGAAGTGTCTTTCACCACCACCTACCGGCGCGAACTCGGCCAACGCAGCGATGCCCAAAGTGATGCCGAAAGCGACCGCGCCGCGGCGGCGTCGAGCGCCGCCTCGCTCGCCGTGCGAACGATCCTTGCCGATCGCTGGGCCACGACCCAGGCCGCCGATGCGCGCCGGCATGTTGGCGGCCAGGCCGTCAAGCGGGTGCATTACCTGTCGATGGAGTTCCTGATGGGCCGCGCGATGCACAACGCGCTGTGTGCGCTCAAGCTCGATCACCGCATCGATGCCTTGCTCGGCCAGGGCGCGCCCGGCCTGGCCGAGCTGATCGAACATGAACCCGATGCGGCGCTGGGCAACGGCGGCCTCGGCCGCCTGGCGGCCTGTTTTCTCGACGCCTTCGCAACCCTCGGCCTGCCCTCGTTTGGCTACGGGCTGCGTTACGAACATGGCATGTTCGCCCAGGTCATCCAGGACGGCCGCCAGGCCGAAGTGCCCGACGATTGGCTGCGCCACGGCAACCCCTGGGAGATGCTGCGGCCGGAGTTGCGCTATGCGGTCGGCTTCGGCGGCGCGGTGCAAAGTGAAACCGGCACGCGGCGCTGGGTGCCGGGCGAGGTGATCATCGGCCAGGCCTATGACTTCATCGTCCCCGGCCATGGCACCGAGCGTGTATCGACGCTGCGCCAGTGGCATGCCGGCGCGTTGCGGCCGATCGACTTTGCGGCCTTCTGCCGCGGCGAGCACCTGGCGGCGGCGCAGCATCTGCACCAGGCCGAATCGCTGAACTGGGTGCTCTACCCCGACGACAGCAACGCGGCCGGGCGCGAGCTGCGGCTGCGCCAGGAAATGTTCCTGGTCAGCGCGTCGTTGCAGGACATGCTGGCGCGCCATCTTCGTGAGCATGCAAGCGACAGCGACCCGGTGCGCTCCTTCGGCCGCCACAACGCGGTGCATCTCAACGATACCCATCCGGCGCTGGCGCCGGCCGAGCTGATGCGTTTGTTGCTCGATGAACATGGGCTGACCTGGGACGAAGCCTGGGCCGTCACCCACGAAGCGGTGAGCTACACCAACCACACCCTGATGCCGGAGGCGCTGGAGACCTGGAGCCTGCCGCTGTTCGAGCGCCTGCTGCCGCGGCATCTGGAAATCATCTTCGAGATCAACGCGCGTTTTCTGGCCCAGGTGCGTTTGCGTTTCCCGGGTGACGAGACCCGCGCGTCGCGGATGTCGCTGATCGACGAAAACGGCGAGCGCCGGGTGCGCATGGCCGCGCTCGCGGTGGTCGCCTCGCACAAGGTCAACGGCGTCTCGGCGCTGCATTCCGAGCTGATGGTGCAGACCCTGTTCAGCGACTACGCCGCGCTGTGGCCGC
>JANOKR010000055.1:0-24127 GCA_031419315.1 Betaproteobacteria bacterium | reverse complement strand
GCCATCGATGCGATGTCTGCGCCCGAGCAAAAAGACCCGGCCTGGGTGTATTGGAAAGCGCGGGCAGTGCACGGCCGAGCGGCTGCCGGGCCGGCGGGCGACGCCGCGCGGGCCGCGTCGCAACAGCTCATGGCGTCGATCGTGTCGCCGCTGACCTTTTATGGCCAGCTCGCGATCGAAGACCTCGGCCAGCGCATCGTGATGCCGCCGACACCGGCCGCGCTGAGCACCGCCGAGCGTGTAGCAGCAGCCGCCCGGCCGGGTTTCGACCGCGCCTTGCAGCTGATCCAGATCGGGCTGCGAGGTGAAGGTGTGCGCGAATGGAACTTCACGCTGCGCGGCCTGAACGACCGCGAACTGCTCGCCGCCGCGCAGCGCGCCTGCGAGCGCGAGATCTGGGACCGTTGCATCAACTCCAGCGACCGCAGCCGCACCGAGATCGACCTTGCGCAGCGCTACCCGACACCCTACCGCGCCGAGGTCGTCGCCGCGGCGCGCGACATCGGCCTCGACCCGGCCTATGTCTACGGCCTGATCCGCCAGGAATCGCGTTTCATCATGGACGCCCGCTCGCATGTTGGTGCGTCTGGCCTGATGCAGCTGATGCCGGCCACCGCGCGCTGGACGGCCAAGAAGATCGGGCTGGACTTCAAGCCAGAAATGATCACCCAGCGTGATGTCAATCTCAAGCTCGGCACGGCTTACCTCAAGCTCGTGCTCGACGACTTCGGCGGCTCGGCGCCGATGGCCGCGGCGGCCTACAACGCCGGCCCGAGCCGGCCGCGGCGCTGGCGCGAAGGCGCGGTGCAAGAAGCCGCGGCGTGGGCCGAAGGCATCCCCTTCAACGAAACACGCGACTACGTGAAGAAGGTGCTGTCCAACGCCACGGTCTACGCCGCGTTGTTGCAGACGGTGCCGGTCCCGGCCCTCAAAACACGCCTGGGCAATGCCATCGGGCCGCGCGAAGCGGCCGCGCCGGCGACCGACAAGGAACTGCCCTGATGACCTCTGCCGAGTCCACCCGATCCACTGGATCCGCAAACAAGAACATCGTCGTGCTCGGCGGCACTGGCTTTGTCGGCCAGGCCTTGTGCGAAAAACTCGTGCAGCGTAGCGGCGGCGGTGGCGGGCGCATCGTCGTGCCGACGCGACGCTTGCGACGCGGCATCGCGGTGCAGTCGCTGCCCACGGTCGAGCTCGTGCCGGCGAATGTGCACGACGACCAACAACTCGCTCAGGCGCTGGCGGGCGCCGACGCGGTGGTCAATCTGGTCGCCATCCTGCACGGCAGCGAGTCGGCATTCGAGCAGGTGCATGTCGCGCTGCCGCGCCGACTGGTCGCCGCAGCCCAGGCCGCGGGCGTGCGCCGTGTGGTGCATGTCTCGGCGCTGGGTGTCGGGCCCGATGCACCCTCGAACTACCTGCGCAGCAAGACCGCCGGCGAGGCTTTGCTGCTCGCCTCCGGGCTGGATGTCACCGTGCTGCGGCCGAGCGTCATCTTTGGTGCCGGCGACCGTTTCCTGAATCTGTTTGCGCAGATCCAGGCCGTCTTCCCGGTGCTGCCGCTGGCGGCGGCCAGCGCGCAGTTCCAGCCGGTCTGGGTTGGCGATGTCGCCGCGGCGATCGTGCACAGCCTGGACCTCGACGCCAGCATCGGCGAGATCTATGAATGTGCCGGCCCGCAGACCATGACGCTGGCTGACTTGGTGCGGCTGGCCGGGCGCTGCAGCGGCCATGCGCGGCCAGTCATTCCGCTGCCGGGTTTCATCGGCCGCTTGCAGGCGCTGCTGATGGAATGGGCGCCCGGCGAGCCGCTGATGTCGCGCGACAACCTCGACTCGATGAAACAGCCAAACGTGGCCAGCGGCAAGCTGCCGGGGCTGGCCGCCCTGGGTATCGACGCTGCCAGCTTGGACGCGATCGCACCGGCCTACCTGGGCCAACGCCAAGGCACTGCGCGCCTGGAGCGCTGGCGCGCGCGTCAGGCGCAGTGACCCGCGCAGCGAGCGGCGCGGCGGCGATCACGGCGGTGTTTGCGGCGGTGCCTCGGTGATGTCCGCGCCGCATCGGTTCGATAACGGATTTGCACCCCGCCCCGGCCAGCGCGCCGATAGCATCCGGCCCTGACTCAACCCCGCCGGAGCGCGCTATGCAACTCGTGATCGGAAACAAAAATTACTCGTCGTGGTCGATGCGGCCCTGGGTGCTGATGACCCAGCTCGGCCTGCCCTTCGAAGAAGTCAAACTGCGCTTCGACTTCAGCGCCGACTCCGACTTCCGCCGCGCCGTGGCGCGTGTGAGCCCGGCCAGCGTCGTGCCAGTGCTCGTTGACGATGATGGATTTGCGGTCTGGGACTCGCTGGCGATCGTCGAGTATCTGCACGAAAAATTTCCCGGCCGCGGGGTCTGGCCCGCAGGCCCACAACAGCGCGCCCGCGCACGCAGCTTGTGTGCCGAGATGCACAGCGGCTTCGGCGCGCTGCGCCAGGCCTGCCCGATGAATATCGAGGCCTCGCTGCCCGCTGTCGGCCAGAAGATCTGGGCCGAAAACGAAGCCGTGCGCGCCAACGTCGCACGCATCGAGCAGGCCTGGGCTGATGCGCTGCAGGGCAGCGGGGGGCCGATGCTGTTTGGCGCCTTCAGCGCCGCCGACGCCTATTTCGCGCCGGTCTGCATGCGCTTGAAAAGCTACGCCCTGCCAGTGACCGCGGCGACCCGCGCTTATGTCGAGCGGGTCTGCCAACTGCCCGGCGTCGCCCAGTGGATCGTCGATGCGCTGGCCGAAGCCGACTACCTCGACTTCGACGAACCCTACCGACGCTCGCGTGACTGACCCCGCGGTGCCGCCCCCGGGCCGGTGTTATGTCGTCGGCGGCTGCGTGCGCGACGCGCTGCTCGGCCGCCCGGTGGTCGACCGCGATTGGGTCGTCACCGACAGTTCGCCGCAGGCCATGGTCAACGCCGGATTCAGACCCGTCGGCCGCGACTTCCCGGTCTTTTTGCACCCGCTGACGCATGAGGAGTACGCGCTTGCACGCACCGAACGCAAATCGGCCCCCGGCTACCGCGGCTTCACTTTCCACACCGACCCGCAAGTCACGCTGGAGCAAGACCTGGCGCGGCGCGACCTCACGATCAACGCCATCGCGCAGGCCGACGACGGCCGCCTGATCGACCCCTTCGGCGGCCAGCGTGACCTCGCTGCGCGCTTGTTGCGCCATGTCAGCCCGGCCTTTGCAGAAGACCCCGTGCGGCTGCTGCGCGTCGCACGTTTTGCGGCACGCTTTGCCGGCTTCGTGGTGGCGCCAGAAACCCAGGCGCTGTTGAAAAAACTCGTCGACGACGGCGAGGTGGATGCGCTGGTGCCCGAACGTGTCTGGCAGGAAATCGCCCGCGGGCTGATCGAAGAGCAACCCAGCCGGATGCTGCAGGTGCTCAACGACTGTGCTGCGCTGAAGCGCTTGTTGCCAGGCGTCGATGCCGATCGGGAGCTGCCGGACGTGCTCGATCTGGCGGCGCAACTGCAAGCTCCGCTGCCGGTGCGCTGGGCCTGTATCGCAAGCAGCGCAGCCGGCCTTGGCGCGCAGCTCAAACCGCCGGCTGACTGCGCCGAACTCGCCACAATCTTCAACCGCGAAGTGGCCGCCTTGCATGCCAGCGCCACGCTCGACGCCGCCGGCACGGTGCAACTGCTCGAGCGCTGCGACGCGATCCGCCGCCCGCAGCGCCTCGCCGATCTGCTGCTGGCCTGCGAATGTGATGCCCGCGGCCGTGGGCTCGTGGACGGCGACTATGCACCGCGTCAGCGTCTGGCGGCAGCGCTGCAACGCGCGCTGAGCGTCGACACCGCCGGCATCGCGTTGGACGCCGCATCGCGAGGCCTGGCCGGCCCGGCGATCGGCGAGGCCGTGCGCCAGGCGCGCATCGCGGCGGTCGCCGGCCGGCCTTGAATCGGGTGCCATCACGACCAGCTCAGCGCCTGACGGGCGGGCCAACCGAAAAGCCGCCGCTGTGCCACCATGCAGACCAGACCAGCAGACCCGTAGCATGGGGGCGCGCGATGAAACTCGCCGAAGGCATCAGAAAACACGGCTTCATGAAGTGGTACGAGCGCGAGCTGATGCACGGCCACGCGCATCTGCTGCTGATGCTGGTCTGCGCCCTCGGGTTGGTGATGGCGCTCGAAGCAGTGACACGTTTTCGATCCGTCACCGACCAGGCGATCGACGTCGCCTCGGTGCTGATCTGTTTCGGCGCTGGCCTGTGGGCGCTGAACCGCTACCTCTACCTGCTCTTTCACGCCGAAGGGGTGGCCAACCAGGCCAACTGCCCGGCCTGCAAAGCCTATGGTCGGCTTGAGTTGCTGCGCACCGGCCACCATGGCGACGATGTCGATGTGCGCTGCCGCAAGTGCGGCCACGAATGGGGCATCGAATCCTGAAGCGCGGCGCGGGCGGGCGCTCGGCCGCCAGCCTCAGACGAGAAAGCCGACGGCCATCGCCAGCACGCTGAGCAGCACGCTGCTGCCCAGCGGGAAATGGATTTCGCGGCCGCGCCAACGCAGCGTGAAGTCGCCCGGCAATTGCCCGAGGCCAAACTTGCGCAGCCAGGCGTGCAAGGCGTTGAAGACAAAAAAGGCGACGATAAAAACGAGCAGCCAGCGCATCGCTGGAGTGTGCACCGGGCTGCAGGCTTGTTACGAGCGGGCGGCCGAGCGGGCGGCCAAGCGCGCAGCGAGCACGCAGGCGGAAGATCAAAGCCGATGGCTGCGGTCGCCGTGCAAAAAACCGAGCGGGTCGATCGTGATGCCACGCGCCAGCGCGATGACCTTGAAGAGTTCGCCCATCTCGTGTTCTGCGACCAGTTTGTGCGCAGCCGCACGCTCGCGCAGGCCGGCGCTTTCGAGCAGCGCCGCAAGGCCGCAGTTGAAAAGAAAGTGCGCCTGGCTGGTGTAGCCGGCGACCTCCATGCCAGCGTCCTGCGCGGCCAGCGCAATCGCGCTGAAGTCCAGATGCACGGTGATGTCCTTGAACCCGACATCCACCAGCGGGTCGCCGTCGGCGCGGTGGCCCTGGTGGCACATCAGCGTGCCGCTGCTGCGCTGCGGGTGGTAATACTCGGCCTGCGGAAAACCGTAGTCAATGAAGATCGCCAGGCCGCGCTCCAGCCGCTCGGCCAGTGTCGTGATGAAGGCCAGCGCCTGCGGGTGGATCTCGGTCACGCTGCCCGGCGCCCAGACCATTTCGCCCGGCGGGCACAGCGCAGTCGGTTGATCGGCGAAGGTGAACGCGCCGTCGTACAGCGCCACCCCGCGTTCGCACCATTGCCGGCCGTCGAATGTGAGCAGCTTGGCCGGCATCGCATCGAGCACCTCGTTGCCGACAACCACACCCTGCATCCCATCGGGCAGCCGGTCGATCCAGCGCACGCGTTCACCAAACGCGGTGAGCGTCGCTTGCTGGCGCGCACGCAAGGCGCCAGACACATCGACGATCGTGTAACGCCCGACGACATCGCCGAGTTCAGCCAGCAGCGACACCGCCAGCGCGCCGGAGCCGGCGCCAAACTCCCAGACCTCGTGTGAAGCCGACGCTTCGAGTCCCTGCCGGACCTGCGCTGCCAGCGCGCGCCCGAACAGCGGCGACAACTCCGGCGCGGTGACAAAGTCGCTGCCCGATGCCGGCATCAGGCCAAACTGGCGGTCGCCACGGCTGTAGTAGCCCAGGCCGGGTGTGTACAGCGCCCAGTCCATAAACTTGTCGAACGGCACCCAGCCCCCGGCCGCTCCGATGCCGCGGCAAATCTGCGCGGTCAGATCAGCCGCCCCGGCCCGCGCCACCGCCGTCGATACACTGTCGGGTTCTATTTTGTCCACCGCGCAGATTGTAGGAAGCCCATGTCCGACCGGCCTGTAGTGCTCGTCACCGGTGCCGCCCGGCGGGTCGGTCGCGCGATCGCGCTCGATCTCGCCCGGCATGGCTTCGATGTCGCCGTGCATTGCCGCCATTCCGCCGCCGACGCCCGCGCCACCGCGGCGCAGGCGCGCGGCCTGGGCGCCCAAGCGGCGGTCTTCGAGGCCGACCTTTCAGACGAAGCCGCGGCGCGTGCGCTGGTGCCCGCGGTGGTGGCGCATTTCGGCCGCATCGACGCGGTCGTGAACAACGCCTCGGCCTTCGACCACGACGATGTGCAGCAGTTCAACTACGCCCGGCTGCAAGCGCAGATGCTGGCCAATACCGCGCCCGCGGTCGTGCTCGCGCAGGCACTTCACGACGCAGTAGACGCCGCGCTGCATGACGTACCGATCGGCAGCGGGCGCGGCGCTCGCAGCGGCTGCGTGGTCAACCTTCTCGACCAGAAACTCTGGAACCCGAACCCCGACTATTTTTCGTACACCCTGTCCAAGGCCGCGCTGCAGGCCGCGACGACGATGCTCGCGATGGCGCTGGCGCCGCAGGTGCGGGTGTGTGGTGTCGCGCCAGGCGTCACGCTCGCTTCGGGGCCTATGACCGACGCCGAGTTTGAGCGCGCGCACAAGCTGACACTGCTGCAACGCAGTTCGACGCCAGAGGACATCGCCCACAGCGTGCGCTTCTTGATCGAATCGCCCGCCATCACCGGCACCACGCTGCTCGTCGATGGCGGCCAGCATCTCACCGCGCAGCCCCGCGACGTGATGTTTCTCGCCGCCCACCAGGCCAAAAACTGACATGAACCCCCAAGCTCACTTCGTTCGCTGCCCCCCAAGGGGGCGTCAGTGCCTTCGGGCGGCCGGGCGGCACTGACATGCAAACCCTGCTCAACCACCCCAAGCTGGCCGACTGCCGGCGCCTGTTTTTGCACGACTACGAGGTGCGCATCAATATCGGCGTGCACGAATTCGAAAAGCGCGGCGAGCAGCGGGTGCTGATCAATGTCTACCTGTTTGTGCCGCTGGCGCTGTCGACACCGCGCGAAGACCGTCTGCACGAAGTGCTGGACTACGACTTCATCCGCCGCTCGGTGCTGGAGCGTGTCGCGCGCGGCCATATCCATTTGCAGGAGACCCTGGCCGATGATGTGCTGGCGCTGATGCTGGCGCATCCGATGGTGCGTGCGGCGCGGGTGTCGACTGAAAAACCCGATGTCTACCCCGACTGCAAATCCGTCGGCTGCGAAGTTTTCGGTATCAAGCAAGCGAAGGAAGCGAAGGAAACACAATGAACTCGATCACCGACGGCGTCGCCGCGCGCAAGGCCAGCTTCGAGGCCAACAAGCTCAGCAAGCGCCTGCACCGCCATGTCGGCCGCGCGATCGCAGAGTTCAACATGATCGAGCCCGGCGACAAGATCATGGTCTGCCTGTCGGGTGGCAAGGACAGTTATTCGATGCTCGACATCCTGCTGTCGATGCAGCAGCGCGCACCGGTGCCGTTTGAGCTGATCGCCGTCAACCTCGACCAGAAGCAGCCCGGCTTCCCGGCGGATGTGCTGCCCGACTATCTGCGCTCACGCGGCGTGCCGTTTCACATCGAGGCACAGGACACTTATTCGATCGTCAAGCGGCTGATCCCCGAAGGCCAGACGATGTGCTCGCTGTGCTCACGCCTGCGCCGCGGCATCCTCTACCGCGTCGCCAGTGAGCTCGGCGCGACGAAGATCGCGCTCGGTCACCACCGCGACGATATCGTCGTCACGCTGATGATGAATATGTTCTTTGGCGGCCGCTTGAAAGGCATGCCGGCCAAGCTGGTCAGCGACGACGGTCGCCATGTCGTGATCCGCCCGCTGGCCTATGTGGCTGAGGTCGACCTCGCGCGCTGGGCGCAGGTGCGCCAGTTCCCGATCATCCCGTGCACGCTGTGTGGCAGCCAGGACAACCTGCAGCGGGTGCAGGTGAAAAAGATGATCCTGGAGTGGGAGCGCCAGACGCCTGGGCGCATCGACAACATGTTCCGCGCGATGTCGCATGTCGTGCCCTCGCACCTGCTCGACGAGCGTCTGTACCCGTTCACCGGCCTCAAGCCCAGCGGTGTCGCGCAGCCCGATGGCGACCATGCTTTTGACGATGAACCATGTGCGCCGCCGCAGACTCCAATTCGTTTGGCCGTCATCGATTGAAGTTTTTCGGAGGGTTGAGCGTGACCAATTTTGCAGCCTCAACAACCCGGCGCCGGGCGCTGCCGCGCACCGCCTTCACCACCTTCGCCGCGGTCGCCGTCACGCTGCTGGCCGGCTGCGCCGGCATCAGCACTTTGCGCAGCGAAGTGTCGAGCTTTGGTGAATGGCCAGCCGGCCGCGTACCCGGCACTTACGCCTTCGAGCGCCTGCCCTCGCAGCAGGCACGCACCGACCTGGCTGACCGGCTTGAAGCCGCAGCGGCCTTGGCCCTTGGCGCGGCCGGCTTCAAACCGGCCGCTGCCGGCAGCGAGCCGGAAGTCATCGTCCAGCTTGGCGCGCGCTCGACACGCACCGACGCGTCGCCCTGGGACGACCCGCTGTGGTGGCGCGGCGGCGCGGGTGTCAGCCGTTGGCGCTATGGGCCCTGGACGAGCCCGCGCTGGGGCCTGTCGCTGCACATCGACTCACCGCGCTTCGAGCGCGAAGTGGCGCTGCTGCTGCGCGACCGTGTCAGCGGCAAGCCGCTTTACGAAACCCGCGCCAGCAACGACGGCAGCTCGGTCGCCAACAGCAGCCTGATGGCGGCGATGTTCCGCGCCGCGCTGAAGGACTTCCCGTCAGCCGGGCCGAACCCGCGGCCGGTGGATGTGCCGCTGGTCTTTTCAGCGCAGTGAGTCGGTCAGTGCCGCGGTGATTGCCGGCGGCAGCGTCGGGGCAGCCCCTTGCGCCGTCGCGGCGGCGCCGCGGCCGGCAGCCGCAAGCTGGCGCAGGTCGCTTTCCCAGCCCTTGAATTTGTCGCGCGCGTGGCGGCGCTGCGCCGGCGTCGTGCTGTTGTGCAGCACCGCGCCGACATCGCAGTTGTGCTCGCGCACCCGTTGCTGGTAGCTGCGGCCTTCGGCACTGGCCGCGGTTTCAAAACGGCCCGCCAGGCGCTTGAGTTCAGCGGTCGTGTGATCGCGGTCCACCGGCGCGGCGGCCAGGCGGCGCAAGGTGCGCAGCACTTCTTGCTGGCGCGCCAGGCGCTCGGTGATCCAGGTCTCGGCGTTGAACGGCGAGGCGTTCACTCGCTCGGCAACGAGTTGCTTCTGGGCGTCGTCCAGGCGCCCGTAGATCGACTCGAAGCGCTCGGCCGCACGCTCGATCGCCGCCTTCAGCCGATCGTCAGCGCGGGCCTGCAAAAATTCATCGCGCATCTCGGTGTTGGACTTGAGGTAGCGCTTTTCGATCTGCGCGATCTGCGCCGTCGTCAGGCTTGGCGCGAGCTCGGCCGCGGCCGGCAGTGCGCGGTCGACCGCGGTGCCGACGCGCACGCTCAGGTCCTGCGTCAGGCGGCACAAACGCGCCGGCGTGACATCGCCCATCACCTGCAGCTGCACGTCGGCCAGCAACGTGCCGTAGTCGTCGAGCTGGGTCGCGCGGTGCCAGGCAAACCAGCGTGCCAGCGCTTCCTTGATGCGCGCGTTTTGCTCGTCGTTGAAGCCGACGTAGTTGTCGAGCCACCAATGAGCCAGCTGCGGCCCCTGGCCATAAGTCACACGCAGCATGCTGCAACCGGCGACCAGGCTCAACGCGGTAAGCGTGAACCCGATAATCGCGGCTCGTCTGAATCTGCTGATCGAACCCCACATGACCGAACTCCGCATGGCTCTGAATATCGTGATCATGGCCGCCGGCAAAGGCACGCGCATGAAGTCGGCATTGCCCAAAGTGCTGCACCGGCTTGCAGGCCGCAGTTTATTGCAGCATGTGCTCGATGCCGCCAAGCCGCTGCAAGCAGCGCGCACGGTGGTCATCACTGGACACGGTGCCGACGAGGTCGAGTTAGCGATTGCCGGTAGCGGTGCGGTCTTCGCGCGCCAGATGCCGCAGCTCGGCACCGGCCACGCGGTGCAGCAGGCGCTGCCGGCGCTCGATGACGCGGCGGCGATCACGCTGGTGCTCAATGGCGATGTGCCGCTGATCCGCACCGACACCGCACAAGCGCTGGCGCAGGCCTGCGGCGGCACCCGGCTGGCGCTGCTGACGGTGAACCTGGGCAATGCCAGCGGCTACGGCCGCATCCTGCGCGGCGCATCAGACGACGTGCTCGGCATCGTCGAACACAAAGACGCCAGCACCGCGCAGCGCGAGATCCGCGAGATCTACACCGGCATCCTGGCCGCGCCCACCGCGGCGCTGAAGCGCTGGGTCGGCGCGCTGAAAAACGATAACGTTCAGAAAGAGTATTACCTGACCGACATCGTCGCGATGGCGGTCGCCGAAGGCGTGCCGGTGGTCGCCGCGCAGCCCGGCGGCGAAACCGAGGTGCTGGGCGTCAACAGCCCGGTGCAACTGGCCGAGCTCGAGCGTCGCTTTCAGCGCGCCCAGGCCGGTGCGTTGATGGAAGCCGGCGTGCGCCTGGCCGACCCGGCGCGTTTTGACCTGCGCGGCGAACTGCTCTGCGGCGCCGATGTCGAGATCGACGTCAACTGCATCTTCGAAGGCCGGGTGCAGCTCGCTGACGGCGTGCGCGTTGGCGCGAATTGTGTGATCCGCAATGCGCACATCGAAGCCGGCGCGGTGATCCACCCCTTCAGCCACATCGAAGGTGACGCCAGCGAGGCTGGCGGTGTGCGCGTCGGCACCGGCGCGCTCGTCGGGCCCTTTGCGCGCCTGCGCCCGGGCGCCGATCTCGGTGCCGACGTGCATATCGGCAATTTTGTCGAGGTCAAAAATTCCAGCCTCGCGCGCGGCGCCAAGGCCAACCACCTGGCCTATGTCGGCGATGCGACGGTCGGCGAGCGCGTCAACGTCGGCGCCGGCACGATCACCGCCAACTACGATGGCGCGAACAAACACCGCACCGTGATCGGCGCCGGCGCGCATATCGGCTCGAACTGTGTGCTGGTGGCGCCGGTCAGCATCGGCGAAGGCGCGACGATCGGCGGCGGCTCGACGATTTCCAAAGACGCGCCAGCCGGCAAACTGACCGTCGCGCGCGCCCGCCAGGTCACGCTCGACGGTTGGCAACGGCCGGCCAAGGCGCCAAAAAATAGCGCTTAGTCCGTCGGAAGCGCCGGCAGCCTCGGCCGCTGCCAGGGCCGCGCCAGCCAGCGCTCGCATTCGTCGGCCGGCATCGGCGCGGCGATGAGGTGGCCCTGGACTTCGTCGCAGCCATGGGCGGCGAGCCATTCGAGTTGCGCCAGGTTTTCCACCCCTTCGGCGACGACCCCCAAGCGCAGGCCGCTGGCCATGCGCACGATGGCATGCGCCACCGCCGCGGCGCCTTCGTCGCCAGGCAGGTCCTGGATGAAGCTGCGGTCGATCTTCAGGCGGTCGATGGGCAGGTTTTTCAGGTGCGCCAACGAGGTGTAGCCGGTGCCGAAGTCATCGACCGCGATGCGGATGCCCCGCGCACGCAGCCGGTTCAGCGTGCGCCTGACCTGCGGCAAGTCGTCCATCAGCATGCGCTCGGTGAGCTCGAGCTCCAGGCCGTCACCATCGACGCCGCCATCGAGCAAGACCTGCTCGACAAGTTCGACAAACCCGGTCGCCTGGAATTGCATCGTCGACAGGTTGATGCCGACGCGCACCGGCACGCTGCCCAGTCGGCGCCAGCGTCTGGCATGGCGCAGGCCTTCGCTGAGCACCCAGCGGCCGATGCCGAGCATCAGCCGGCGCTCTTCGGCGACCTGCAAAAACGCGTTCGGCGAAATCAGCCCGCGTTCTGGATGTTGCCAGCGCAACAAGGCCTCGACACCGACCAGCGCGCCGTCGGACAGCCGCACCTGGGGCTGGAAGTACAGCACGAACTGCGATTCGCGTAAGCCCAGCGCGAGTTCGCTTTCGAGCACCAGCGCGTCGTAAGCCGCACGCGCCATCGAAGGCTCGAAGAACAGGCACTGCGCGCGGCCCGCGGCCTTGGCGTGGTACATCGCGGTATCGGCATGTTTTAGCAGATCACCGGGTGTCTGCGCGTCGCGTGGGTACAGCGCGACCCCGATCGAAGGCGTCACCGATATTGACGGGCCGTCGATCTCGGTCGGCGCTTCGATCGCCGCCAGGAGCTTCAGCGCAACGGCGCGGATATCGTCCTCGCTTTGCTCGCCGCCAAGCAGCACCACAAACTCGTCGCCGGCAAAACGGCCGACCAGATCGGTTGATCGCAGCGTACCCGTGATGCGCTGCGCCAGCACCCGCAGCAAGGTGTCGCCGGCCGGGTGGCCGAGCGAATCGTTGACCCGCTTGAAGTGGTCGATATCGACAAAAAGCATCGCCAGCGTGCGGCCGGCGCCCTGCGCCTGTTGATCGCGGTCTCGACACGCTCGACAAACGCGGCCCGGTTCGGCAGCCCGGTCAGCGCGTCGTGGTGGGCCAGGTAGTGGATCCGCGCCTGCGCCGCGAGCCGGTCGCGGATGTCACGCACGATGGTCATGCGCAGCCGTTCGGACTGGTAGACCATCGTGCGCACGATGAACTCGACCGGAATCACGGTGCCGTCGCGATGCACCAGCGCGCTGTCGTAGCTGATCTCGGCGCCTTCGGCAACAACCTGGCTGACCCGCGCGCGGTAGTCCGCCGCGATGAACTCCAGATTCGAGTGGCCGATCACGTCGCCCGCCGTGTAGCCCAGCATCTGCAGCAGTGGCGGGTTGGCGTCGGTGATGATGCCGTCCTTGTGGAAGACGATACCCTCGACGCTGGCCTGCATGAATTTGGCCAGCCGTTCTTCGCTTTCCCGGATCGATGACTCGGCCAGGCGGTGGCGGGTGATGTCGGCAATCAGCACGAAGGCCCCGATCGGGTCACCCGAGACGCCCATGTGCGGAAGCAGATGGACTTCGATCCACCGAGGCGAGCCGTCAGCCGAGGTCAATTTGCGCTCGTAGCGGGCCGCTTCGCGCTGCGCCAGCACATGATCAACCTGCGGCTGGATGACCTTGGCCGCGTCGGCGCCGATGACTTGGCTGACGGTAAGCCCGAGGATCGTTTTTTCGTCGAAGCCGAAGGTCTCGGCATAACGCCGGTTGGCGTAGCGGCAGGTGTTGCCGGCACGTTCGTAGTACGCGATCGAGACCGGCACGTTGTCGGCCAACAGCCGGAAACGATCGGACTCGGCGATCGCCGCCAGCTCGCGCAGGCGACTGTCGGTGACATCGATCACGACCGCGGTATAGCGCGCAGACTCGGCCCGCCAGACCGCGTCAACGTTGACCCAGGCCTTGTTGCCATCACCACGCAGCATGCGCATCGGCAGATGGAAGTCGCGCTCGATTGCGAGCACCGCGCGCAAGGCCTGTCGGCTGTCGGGCGGCACCGCCGCCCACCAGCCGGCGCCTGCGGCAGTGTCGGCGCGCAGATTGGCAAAGCCCAAAAACGCGGCGTTGGCACGCGATACCTGACCGTCGGCCGAAAGTTCGAGTGCCGGCACCGGCAGGCGCTCGAAGATTGCGTCGCCGTCTGACCGGGCGTCGACCCTTGGCGTCGCGGGCGGGTCGCTGCTGTGGATCACGCTTGCACCGCCATCGTCGTCGCGGTCGTCACGGCCGGCTCGGCCTGCTCGACCGTCTGCAAGGCCAGGCACAGGTCTTCCCAGGCGCGGGCCTTGTCGGGCAAGTTGCGCAGTAAGTACGCCGGGTGATAGGTCACGATCAGCGGCACACCCTGGTAGCGGTGCACCCGCCCGCGCAACCGGCCGATGGCCTCGTCGGTGCGCAACAAAGCCTGCACCGCAAAACGCCCCATCGCCAGGATCACGCGCGGCTGCACGAGTTCGATCTGGCGCACCAGGAAGGGCTCGCACTTTTGCAACTCCGCGGGCTGCGGATTGCGGTTGCCGGGCGGCCGGCACTTGAGCGTGTTGGCGATGTAGACCTGCCGGCGCGGGTCGGCTCCACGCGTTGCTTCGATCGTGATGTCCGCGCTGACGCCCGCGGTCGCGTTTTCGTCGCCGTTTGCACTGTCGTTCATGCCAACGTGAATGCCAACGGGAAGGCCAACCTCACGGCCGACGTCGGGCCCGCCGCGGCCGAGGCCAACTGCACGCAGCATGTTGTCAAGCAGTTGGCCAGCGGCACCGACGAAGGGTTCGCCAAGCTGATCTTCCTGCTCGCCCGGCGCTTCGCCGACGATCATCCAGTGCGCGCGAGGGTGGCCGACCCCAAAGACCGTCTGCCGGCGGGACTGGCACAGGCTGCACGCGCGGCAGCCAGCGACCGCGTCGCGAAGATCGGCCCAGCCCAGCCGGCTGACGTCGATGCCGGGCAGGTCGGCCGCCAGCGGCGTCGGCACGGTCGCCGCGACATCGGGCGACCGAACCGGCGCTAGAACGGGCGCGGGCGCGGCCGTCGCCGCCGGCGGGCGGGCAGTGCGCGGTGCGGCCAAAGTCGGCATGCCGGCTGGTGAGGTGTCATGCAAGGCTGGCGGGGTCGGCAGCGCAGGCGGCAGCGCCGAAAACACCGCCGCTGGTTGCCAGTAGGGCACCCGCAAAACCCGCAGCATCGCCAGTTGGCGTTCACCCAGCGGCATCACGCTCCCCAGTCGGTTCACCGCCCGCTTCGCCAGCGACAACCAGGTGCATCACGACGGCGTCTTCGCGTTGCCCGGCGGCGGCTGGGTAGTAGCCGCGGCGCAGGCCCTGGCGCTCAAAACCGTTGACGAGGTAGACGGATTGGGCGCGCGCGTTGCTGCTGCGCACTTCGAGCCAGATCGACGCGCAGGCGCGATCACGCGCGCATGAGCGCAGCACTTCGAGCAGCAGGCGTGCGTGGCCCTGGCCCTGGCATTCGGGCGCCACGGTCAGGTTCAGCAGGTGCAGCTCGGCAACGCCCGGCATCGCCACGAAGTAAGCCAGCAGCGTATCGCCGTCGACAAGCATCTGCGCGACGTGACCAGCGGCCAACGAATCGATGAAATTGCCTCGGGTCCACGGGAAGGGGTAAGCACGTTGTTCGACCGCCAGCACGCGGCTCAGGTCGGCGACGGTCAGCGGCAGCAAGCTCGGCGCACGATCGCGCAGCACTGCGCTCATCAGAAGTCCCTGCGCGCTGCGCGCTCCGGGATGAGTGCTTGGGAGCGGCCCGGCGCGCTCATCTGATCGCCGCTTCGGCGTGCTGCTGTTTTGTCGCCGCGCGCTCGCTGCTGGTCTGCGCAACCTTGTCGCGCAGGTACAGCGGCAGCGCCAGTGCAGCATCGACGCCCACGCCCCGGGTGTGAGCGCGCAAGGCCAGGCGCAGCAGCGCAGCAGCGCGCTGCGGGTCGGTGTCGATAGCGCTGCCGGTGTCGCAGTCGCTAGCAGCGCTACCGGCCGGCGAAGCGCCACCGTGCCGCGTGTTCAGCATCAACACCCCGCTGCCGACGATGCAGCGCGGCCAGCCGCCCCAGAGCCCCGGCAGCGCCGCCGGATTGCACAGCGCCGGTACCGCCACGACCTGCCAGTCGCCGCCGATCCAGCGATAACGTGCCGCGTAGAGCTCGCCCATGCGGGCGTCCATGGCCACGCCGATATCGTCGTGGGGCGCCCCCCCGCCCGGCGCCGCACGCGCAGCCTCGGCGACGAGCATCAGGCTGTCGATCGCCAACACCGGTTTGCCCCCGCCAAAGGCCAGCCCCTGTGCTACCGAGCAGGCGGTGCGCAAGCCAGTAAATGCGCCCGGCCCGCAGCCGAATGCGATGGCGTCCAGCGCGGCCAGCTCGATGCGCTCGTCGGCCAACAGCGCGTGGATGCGTGGCAACAGCGTTGCCGACGCCAACGCGCCGCCGGCGCCCTGCCAGCAAGTGTCGCGACCGCGGTGCGTCAGCGCCACCGAGGTCAGTTCGGTCGAGGTATCGAAGGCCAGAATCGTTGGCGGCATGACAGGCAGCATGGTGGCCAGTGTAGCCATGCGATCATCCATTGATGTGGTGTAACGCGCGGTGTCGTCGAGCCTCGTGGGCCGGTCTGATGGCCCTGGCGCGGGCCGCTTCGTTGCTGGTCACTTCATTGCTGGCGACTTCGATGCTGGCCGGCAATCTGCAAGCCGCAGAGCTGCCGGCTGCGGCCCGCGATGCGATGCAGCGCGCGCGCATTGCGGAGTCGGCTCTCAGCGTTTTGGTCCAGGAAGCCGGCAGCGGCCGCACCCTGCTCGCGAGCAACGAGCGAGTCGCGGTCAATCCGGCGTCGTTGATGAAGCTGCTCACGACTTACGCGGCACTGGACAGCCTCGGGCCGGCCTGGAGCTGGGCCACGCCGGTGTACTTTGGCGGGCCGCTGCGCGACGGCGTGCTCGAAGGCCCGCTGGTCATCAAAGGCGCCGGCGACCCGAAGCTGGTGATAGAGCGCCTGTGGCTGTTGCTGCGGCGGGTGCAGCAACTCGGTGTCACCGAGATCCGCGGCGACATCGTCCTCGACCGCAGCGCCTTTGCCGCGGCTGACGGCGCGGCCACCGATTTTGATGGCGATGCAACGCGGCCCTACAACGTGCTGCCCGACCCGCTGCTGCTGAACTTCAAGTCGGTGATCTACAGCTTTGTGCCTGACCCCGCGCGCGGGGTCGCGCGGGTGATGGCCGAGCCCGACCTCGGCCCCGGCCGGGCTGAACGCACGGTGCCGTTGAACGCTGGCCCTTGCGACGACTGGCGGGGCGCCCTGAAGGCAGTTGCCGGCGACAAGGGTTATCGTTTTGCCGGCAGCTACCCACAAGCCTGCGGCGAGCAGACCTGGCCGCTGGCCGACCCGAACCCGGCGACCTACAACGCGCGCTTCATCGAGACGATCTGGCGCGAGCTCGGGGGTCGTTTGAGCGGGGTGGTTCGTGATGGCCCGGTGCCCGCAGGCGCGCGGCTGGCTTTCGAATACCGCTCCCCGCCGCTGGCAGAGACGGTGCGCGACATCAATAAATTCAGCAACAACGTGATGGCCCAGCAGCTCGCGTTGAGCCTGGCGCTGCACCGCGCGGGCACGGCGCCTCAACGCGGTGGGGTCGGTTCTGGTGTCGGTTCTGGTGTCAGTGCCGGTGTCGGCGCCGGCGTGGGATCCGTTGTCGGCTCCGGCGTCAGCGCCGGCGTCACCGCCGAAGCGGCGCGGGACACCTTGCGGCGCTGGGTCGCCGAGCGCCTGGGCGAGCCGCCGGCCGAGATCGTGATCGACAGCGGCTCGGGCCTGTCGCGGCAGAACCGGGTCACCGCGGCCTGGTTGGGCGTGCTGCTGCAACACGCCTACTCGAGCCCGGTGATGCCGGAACTGATGAGCTCGCTGCCGGTGACTGGCCTGGACGGCACGCTGCGCCGCTCGCGCGCTGCGCCGGGCCGCGCCCATCTGAAAACCGGCTCGCTGCGTGAGGTCGCTGGGGTGGCCGGTTATGTGCTCGCCGATTCGGGCCAGCGTTATGTGCTGGTGGCAATCGTCAACCACGCCAATGCCGCGCAGGCACGCCCGGCGATCGACGAACTGGTGCAATGGGTGATGCGCGATGGGCCTGCGGCGACTGCCGGCCTGCCACCACCGACACCCCATCTGGCAACACGCCAGCCTCCAGCATTGAAAAAACCATGAGCGCCGCATGATCACCACCGACCCCCTGTTCACGAGCTGGATCGGCTACGCCGCCGCGACGCTGACCACCGCGTCCTTCGTGCCGCAGACGCTGCTGACGCTGCGCACCCGTGATGTCCGCGGCATCTCGCTGGGCATGTACAGCGCCTTCACGCTGGGCGTTGCGCTGTGGCTGGTTTACGGCCTGAGCTTGAACGAATGGCCGATCGTCGTCGCCAACACCTTCACGCTGCTGCTGGCGCTGACGATCCTGGCGACAAAGATTTCTGTGGAGTGGCGCGCCGGTCAGAAACGGTAGGCGACGCCGAAGGAATACGTGATCGGGCGAAAGTCGATCGTCGTCGTCAGCACGGTGCTGGCGGTGGCCACCAGGTCGGTCTTGACCTGGACCTTGGCGACGCTGGCGAAGAGACCCCATTCGCGCGACAGCATGTAGTTGGCACCAGCCTGCACCGCCAGGCCGACCGAGTCGCTCATCTCGACCTTGGGTGCCAGGCTCGAGCGGATACCGGTGAAGCGGGTGTAGTTGATGCCCACACCAACGTAGGGCCGCAGCGTATCGCCGGCGTTGCCGAAGTGGTAGTTGGCGAGCACCGTGGGCGCCACGTTTTTGGCCGAGAGGATGTCGTCACCCAAGAAGGCGACGCTGCCAGCGGCATTCGCTTTCAGCCGCGGCGGGATGCCGAGCACCAACTCGACACCGATGTTCGGCGTCAGCAGGCGCTCGTAGACAAAGATCAGCGTCGTGGCGTCGCCGGTGGTCGCGTCGGCACCGGGCGGGATGCCGATGCCCTTGATGCCGCTGGTTCTGGAATGGGTGTCGTAGCGGATCAGACCCGCCTTGACAATATTCACTTCCTGGGCCAGCACGGCCGGGCTGGCGAGCGCAGCGCCCAGGACAGCCATCACGGCGGCGGTTGGCAGACGGCAGGTTTGGGGCTTCATCGGAGTCCTTCTCGGGGGCGAGTCGTGGCGTGGGCTCAGAGCCAGCCGTAAGAGCGAAGCAGGCGCAGTGCCTCGTCGCTGATCACCTTGTGGCCCAACGTGGTGGGGTGCACACCGTCGGCAAATTGCCAGGTGCTGGTATCAACCCCATCGCGAACGCCGTTGTAGGGCACGCCGGCAGTGCTGTTGCAAAACAGCGAGGAGCCGTCGGTCACTGCGCCGCCGGTGATGGCCACGATCTTGGCCGCATCGCAAGCCGGGAAGGTGTTGTTCGTGACGCCGTATCTGGCCGGGTTGTTGTACGCCTCTCGGAAGATCGCATTGGCGTCGACGAGTTGCACCGGCAGCCCGGTGACGCCCTCGCGCAGCCACAGGTTGAAGATGTCGGCCAGCCCCGACAATGACTGCTTCGAGGCCGCCGGCAGCGTGCTGCCATAAGGCGTCAGCGACGAATCCGGCAGATTCCAGACCATCACGAATTTGCCGCCCTTGGCCAGGATCTGGTCTTTGATGTAGGCCGACAACTCCAGGGCCGCCTTTTTCAGCTCGCCCTGGGCCTCAAGTTGCGCCGTCAGCAGCAGGCCGTTGGCCTGGTCGACCGTGATCCGCCCGGCGGCGGCATCGCCCAGGATCAGCGCGGCCTTGGCGCCGAGCGAACCGGCCTGGATGAAGACGTCGTTGTTGCCACCAAAAACCACGATCAGGTCGGTGGCCTTGAAGCTCGTGAAGCGGGCCAGGTGGTTGGCGATCTGGGTCGACATCGGCACCGTGAGCGCGCCGGTGGTCTTGCCGATGCCGTTGGCGTCGGTGACCCGCGAGCCGCCCTGGCCGTAGCCGGTGCAGGTGCCGGCGAGTGCCGGGTTGGCGGCGGCCGGGCATTTGACCGAACCCGGGCCAAAACCGACTTCGGCCGGCGTCAGCAGCAGCCCGAGCGTCGCGGCGACGTTTTCGACCCAGACCGTCGCGGTGGCGCTGTTGGTCGTGAACTTGCCACCGAAGTACGGCGGCGCGCCGCCGCCGACGAGCGACGTCGCCGGTGCATACGCACCGACGTCGCTGAGGCTGTCTCCGAAGGAAACCACCGAGGTGAACGCGCCCTTGCTCGTCGGCGCGCCTTCGGGGCTGCCGCTGCCGGGCACATAGGGATCACTGCCACCGCAGGCGACGAGCAGCGCCGCGGCCACCGCGGCCAGCGTCCAGGATCGAAGGTGTTGGGTCTTCACAGGCAGGCTCCAGCTGGGCTGCGCCACCATCGGGACCCGCTGTTGTGATCGTCAACAAGGTGCCTGGGTCGGGCGCAAAAAACGAACGGTCGTTCTCTTCAGCGAGGGACTATAGGGGCGGGGCGGGGTGATGCGCCGCCTCGCCGGGTAATCCCGCTTGGCCGCCGGCCGGCCTTGGGTCGTCAGAATGGATTGCTGCGCGCGCGCGCTGCGGCGAGCTGGCCCAGGCCGCGGTGGCCACCGCTGGCAAAGCGGCGGTCGTCGGCGTAGAGCCAGGAATCCGGCGCGGCGCCGGCGATCAGCGTCAGCGCGTTGCAATCGGGCAGCGGAGCGTCAGCCTTGCACGCGGCGGTACTGGCGTTGGCCAGGCCGTAAACCGATGGTGCGCGGACTGCCGTCTGTGTCATCTCGTCGGCCAGCACGAGGCCGACAAAGCGGCCGTCGTTGAGGATATTGACGCGGATGCGGCCATTCAGCGCCGCCGACAGGCGCGCCAGCAAGGCAGCCCGATCGGTGTCGGTGAAGGCGGCCTTTTGGGCGGCGGCAAAAGGCGTTACGCCGACGTCGGGCATCGTCGAGACGACAACCTTGCCGCCGAGGCTGACGATGCGATTGACTTGCTGCGCAATCAACTCGCCGCGCTCGCGCGCTGTTGCGATCAGTGCGGCCTCGTTCTGGGCCGGGAACTGCGCATACAGATCGAGGATGTCGTTGGTGCCGGCGAGCACCGTGACCAGATCCTTTTCGGTAAACCCGCCGGCCGCGACCTGCACATCGACCTGGCCCGCCAGATCGGTGGCGCGCGCCCCCGCGGCGGCGCGGTTCAGCCCCTGTTGTGCACCCGTGCCCACCGGACACTCGGGGAAGCCGAAGCCGTAAAAAGCGGCCACGACCTGGGTCCAGATCGGCAAGGAATTGCAGTCCCGAGTGACGTTATCGACCAGGAAGCCGTTGACCGCGTATTTGCGGCCGTCGCTGGTAATCACACTCCACTCGTCGCCGAAGGTGATCATCCGCGTCGGGGCAAAGGGCTCGATCTGCGCCGTGCCACCGCCACAAGAGGCGAGCATGGCAACGCTGACGACGATGCCGGCAAGGCGGCGCACAAAACGCGCGGTCGAAGGGCTGAAGTTCAGGCGGGCGAGGATCATCGTGAAGGGCAGTTCTTTGCTCGTGGATATCGGCAGGGTCAGGATGTCGAGGCTCGGCGCAGGCGGTCGCGAACGCCGTCCCAATCGAGGTCATCGGGGGGCCATTCGACCCAGATCTGGCCAACGCCGTCGTCGTCAAACTGGCGCAGCACGCTGAAGAGTTCGTGCGCCGCCAAAACCGCATTGTCGGGCATCCGGCGGTAGTCGACCGGCACTGCGGTGGGCGGCGGCTGGCGCGCGTAGATGCCCAAGCGCAGCCGTGGGTCGGCCCGTTGCGCGTGCATGACGCCCGCGATGAGATGGTCGGCACCGGCGAGCCGCACCTCGGCCAGCGGCGCGTAGTGCGATTCGAGCGATCCCGGCACCACCGGCGAGGTGTCGTCGGGCAACAGCAGCGGCCGCCCCAGCACCGCTTCGATGCGCCGCCGGTCCAGCGTGCCTGGTCGCAGCAGATAAGGCTGCTCGCGGCTGCAGTCGACGATTGCCGACTCGATGCCTTCGCGACAGTCACCGCCATCAAGAATCAGCAGTTCGTTGCCCAATTCGGCAAGCACATGCGCCGCACGCGTCGGGCTGACCCGCCCAAAGCGGTTGGCGCTGGGAGCGGCGACGCCGGCGACGCCGAGTTTGGCGGCAGCGCGCAGCAGGGCAAGCGCCACCGGATGGTCGGGGCAGCGCAGGCCGATCGTCGCGGCGCCCGCTGCGGCAGCGGCCGCAACGCCGGGCCAGCGCGGCACGATCAGTGTCACGGGCCCGGGCCAGAAATGCGCCGCGAGCTCGGTCGCCAGCGCCGGCATCCCCGGCGTGAACTGCGCCGCTGCGGTCGCATCGCCGACGTGCACGATCAGCGGGTGGTCGGCGGGCCGGCCCTTGGCGGCAAAGATCGCAGCGACAGCGGTGTCGTCGTCGGCACGCGCCCCCAGGCCGTAGACGGTTTCAGTGGGAAACGCCACCAACGCACCCTCGGCCAGCGCGCACGCAGCGGTGTGGATGTTCGCCGGGACGTCGCCGTGAAGGATGGGCATCGTCGCTGCGCAATGCGGCGGTTCGGGGCGCCGGCTCTCAAGCAAATGTGGCTTTGCCACTTTGCTTGACCCCTGGGGGCAGGAATGACGAAGTCATTTCCTGGGGGATCTCAAAACGCCGGCAGGCCAAGGATCTGCGCTGCCTGCAAAGCCCGGCTACGGGCACTGGGCGCATCGGCAGCGGTGAGGGTCAGGTGGCCCATCTTGCGGCCGCAGCGCGCGTCGGGCTTGCCGTAGAGATGCAGGTGAGCGCCAGGAATTCGCAGCACTTGCTGCCAGGGCGGCGTGATCGGCAACTCGCCGCCGTCGCGGAACCAGAGGTCACCGAGCAGGTTGAGCATCACCGCGGGCGAATGCTGGCGCGGTGTCACCAATGGCCAGCCCGCCGTTGTACGAACCTGCAAGTCGAACTGCGAGATGTCGCAGGCATCGATGCTGTAGTGGCCGGAGTTGTGCGGCCGCGGCGCCATCTCATTGGCCAGCACGCTGCCGTCTGCAAGCAGGAAAAACTCCACACACAGCACACCGACGTAGGCCAGCGATTCGGCGATCGCCCGGGCATGGCCGATCGCCTGCGCGGCCGCTGCCGCCGGGACGTCGGGGGCCGGCACCTGGGTCACCGCAAGAATGCCGCCACGATGCAGGTTCTGCTGCACCGGCAGGTGCACGCTGTGCCCACTCGCATCGCGGGCGACGATCACGCTGAACTCGCCGCGAAGGTCGACACGCCGCTCGAGAACGCACGGCACGCAGTTCATCGTGCGCCAGGCCGAGGCCAGCGCAGCGACATCATCAACGAAGGCCTGGCCTTTGCCGTCGTAACCTAGCGTCGAGGTTTTCAGGATGCCGGGAAACAGCGCCGTCGGGACTGCAAGAAGGTCAGCTTCGACTTCGATCGGCGTGAAGGGCACACAGGGCACGTTGCAGCTAACAAAATGGGCTTTTTCGCGTACCCGGTGCTGGCAGACCGACACCGCACCGGCCGAGGGCGAGACGGCGCGATGTTCGGCCAACGTGGCCAGGGCATGCGCCGGGACGTTTTCGAACTCGGTCGTGATGACATCGCAGAGCTGCGCCATGCGCACCAACGCGGCCACATCGTCGTAGCGAGCGAGAAGGTGCTCGTGCGACACCGAGCCGGCAGGACTCGACGCGTCCGGATCGAGCACCACCGTGCGCAGGCCGAGCCCTTGAGCGGCATGGACGAGCATGCGCCCGAGTTGGCCACCACCGAGGACGCCGAGGACCTGCACCGGGCGCGTGGCCTCGGCGGCAGAGCCCATCATCGGGATGTCGGAGGCTGCGGCTGCCGTCACAGGAGCAGCGACGCTGTCATTGCGCGCGCCGCCGCAGTTTGCTCGGCGCGGTAGGCCTCGAGTCGCGCCAGCAGCACCGGATCGTCAGCAGCCAACATGGCGGCGGCGAAGAGCGCCGCGTTGACCGCACCGGCCGGGCCGATCGCGAAGGTCGCCACCGGAATGCCCTTGGGCATCTGCACGATCGAGTACAGCGAATCGACGCCATTGAGATAGGCGGTCGGGATCGGCACACCGAGCACCGGCACCGTGGTTTTGGCCGCCAGCATCCCCGGCAGATGTGCCGCACCGCCGGCGCCAGCAATGATCGCCCGCACGCCGTTGGCGCGAGCAGCCTCCGCAACGCGGAACATGTCGTCAGGCATCCGGTGGGCTGAAAGGACTTCGGCGGAATAGGTGATGCCAAGCTTGCCCAAGGTGGCCGCAGCTTCCGCCAGTACGGGCCAGTCGCTCGATGAGCCGCAGAGTATCGCGACTTGAAGAGGGATGAGTCGTTGCGTCACCATTGCACCACTGTCCTTCTACGTAGATGAAAATACTACTTCTCGCCAAAACCGCAAAGAAGCATGGCAAGCATGTCTCGATCTGAATCATATTTCTGTACAGCGATATCGGCACTCTTATTTAGTTCGTCGTATCTACCATCAAAAATCAGTGTCGCGCTTACCTTACTGAGTAATTTTAGCGATGTCGCGAGGTCATCCGGATCAAATAACTCGAAAGAATCACGAATCGCTGAGTTATAGTATTCTAGTGCAAGTCTACAATCTCCATTAATTTGAAACAACCAAGCAGCGATTGCGAGCTTCGCCTTCAGCACAGGTAGCTCTTCAGTAAACTGTTCGCGTGTTTCAAGA
>JANOKR010000054.1:0-1789 GCA_031419315.1 Betaproteobacteria bacterium | reverse complement strand
TGTTGTTGGACAACTCGCCGCCGACCTTGACGACCGTGTGCACCCGCTCGCCCTGCACCGATTCGACCTTGAGCACCAGCAGCCCATCGTTGAGCAGCAGGGTGTCGCCGGGCTTCACGTCGCGCGGCAATTCCTTGTAGTCGAGACCGACGGCATTGTCGTCGACAAGTTCGCTGCGCTGCGCATCGAGCACAAAACTCGCGCCGTTGACGAGCATCACCTTGCCCTCGGCAAACTTGCCGACCCGAATCTTCGGGCCTTGCAGGTCGGCCATCAGCGCGACCGGCTTGCCCACCTTGGCGGCAATCTCGCGCACCAGGTTCGCGCGATCGATATGGTCCTGTGCCTTGCCATGGCTGAAATTCAGCCGCACCACGTCGACCCCCGCACGCAGCAGCCGCTCAAGCACCTCGGGGTCGCTCGACGCCGGGCCGAGAGTGGCAACGATTTTGGTGGCACGCGTCATCGGGCAGGCTCCGCAGGGCAATAGCAGGTGAACAAGGGCGCCCGATTATGGGCGCTGGCCTTGCCGACGCCGACCGCTCAGTTACCGCCGGGTTACTGCCAAAGCAGTACCGGGTTGCCGCCAGCGCGACTCGGACGACGATCGCCGATCGCCGATCGCCAATCACAAGCGCTTGACCATCGCCGCGACATCGGCCACCGCCAGCGCCGTCATGTTGATCACCCGCCGCACCGTCGACGACGGGGTCAGGATATGCGCCGGCGCCGCAGTGCCGAGCAGGATCGGCCCGATCGTCACGCCATGCCCTGCCGTCTGCTTGAGCACATTGAAGAGGATATTCGCAGCGTCGATATTCGGCAGCACGAGCAGGTTCGCCGCGCCGGTCAATGTCGAGTCCGGCAGGTAGCCGCGGCGCACGTCTTCGGACAGCGCTGCGTCGCCGTGCATCTCGCCATCACATTCGATCTGTGGCGCGGCTTTTACGAAGAGGTCGCGCGCCGCGCGCATGCGCAACGCCGACGGCCGGCTCGACGAGCCGTAGATCGAGTGCGACAAAAACGCGACCTTCGGCGGCAGCCCGAAGTGGCGCACCTCGGCCGCGGCCATCTGCGCGATCTCGGCCAAGTCTTCGGCACTCGGCATCTCGTTGACAAAGGTGTCGGTGATAAAAAGCGTGTGCTGCTCGAGCATTAAGGCGTTCATCGCCGCCAAGGTACGCGCGCCCGCGCGCAGGCCGATCACCGCGCGCACATGTTCGAGATGGCCGTCGTAGCGGCCGACCAGCCCGCACAACATCGCATCGGCCTCACCACGACGCACCATCAGCGCGGCGATCAGCGTGTTCGATCGCCGCACCGCGGCCTTGGCCGCCTCGGGCGAAATGCCGTCGCGCCCCATCAACTGGTGATAGCTCTCCCAATAGCTGCGAAAGCGCGCATCGTTGTCCGGGTCGACGAGTTCGAAGTCACGCCCGGCCTGCAGGCGCAGGCTGGCGCGTTAGATGCGCATGCGGATCACTTCCGGCCGGCCAATCAGGATCGGCTTGGCCAGGCCTTCGTCGAGCACTGCCTGCACCGCGCGCAGCACCCGTTCGTCTTCGCCTTCGGCATACACCACCCGCGCCGGCTTGGCCTTGGCCGCCGCAAATACCGGCCGCATGACCATGCCGGTTTGGTAGACAAAGCGGCTCAGCGATTGCCGGTAGGCGTCAAGGTCGGCGATCGGCCGCGTCGCCACGCCGCTGTCGGCCGCGGCCTTGGCCACCGCCGGTGCGATGCGCAGGATCAGGCGCGCATCGAAGGGCTTGGGGATGATGTAGTCGGG
>JANOKR010000053.1:0-3574 GCA_031419315.1 Betaproteobacteria bacterium | reverse complement strand
CAAGGTGTACTTATGGCCGTTCACTACCTCAAGAAAGCCGACCCGCCGCAGCAGGCGATCGATACCGCGACCGCCGATACGGTGCGCAAGATGTTGGGCGAGATGCAGGCCGGCGGCGAAGAAGCGGTGCGCCGCTACGCGCGCGATCTCGACGGTTATACCGGCGAGATCGTGCTCGGTGATGCGGCGTTCGCAGCCGCCGAGCGCGCCCTGTCGCCCGGCATCAAGGATGACATCCGCTTCGCGCGCGACCGCGTGCAGGACTTCGCGCGCCGCCAGCGTGAATCGATGCACGAGTTCCAGGCCGAGCTGCTGCCGGGCCTGCTGGTCGGGCAGAAGCTGATCCCCTGCAACACCGCCGGCTGTTATGTGCCGGGCGGGCGCTATGCCCATGCCGCGAGCGCGATCATGAGCGTGGGCACGGCGCAGGTCGCAGGTGTCAAGCACATCGTTGCGACTTCGCCCGCCACCAAAGACCACGGCGTGCACCCGGGCATCGTCTACGCGATGAAGCTGTGCGGCGCGCACACGGTGCTGGCGCTCGGCGGCGTGCAAGCCATCGCGGCGCTGGCCTACGGATCTTTCAGCGGCCATGAGGCCGACATCATCGTCGGCCCCGGCAACCGTTTTGTCGCCGAAGCCAAACGCATGCTCTTCGGGCGGGTGGGCATCGACGTCGTCGCCGGCCCGACCGAGTCGGCGGTGATTGCTGACGAGACCGCCGATGCGGCCGTCGTGGCCGCCGACCTCGTCGGCCAGGCCGAGCATGGCCCGGACTCGCCGGTGTGGCTGTTCACCACCTCGCGCCAGCTCGGCGAGGATGTTTTGCGGCTGGTGCCCGGCGTCATCGGTGCGCTGCCCGAGCTGGCGCGCAAAGCCGCCACTGCAGCCTGGCGCGACTACGCCGAAGTGGTGCTCTGCGACAGCCGCGACGAGATCGTCCAGGTCAGCGACAAATACGCCAGCGAACACCTGCAGGTCATGGCGCAAGACCTCGACTGGTGGCTCGCCAATCTGAGCAACTACGGCTCGCTCTTTCTCGGCGAAGAAACCACCGTCGCCTATGGCGACAAGTGCAGCGGCCCGAACCACATCCTGCCGACCAAGGGCGCGGCGCGTTATACCGGCGGCCTGTTCGTCGGCAAATTCATCAAGACCGTGACCTGGCAGCGGTTGACCCGCGACGCGTCGCGCACCGTCGGCCAGGTGGCTGCGCGCATCTCGCGCCTGGAAGGCATGGAAGGCCATGCACGCACCGGCGACGTTCGGCTGCACAAATACTTTCCGCACGAGACCTTCGATCTCGGCACGCTCGACGGGCACCGGTCCTGACAAGGTTTTTGGTGAGTACGACCAAGCCCGAATTCGACCTGACGCGGCAGGAGCCGATTCCGCCGGCGGGCATCGAGGCCGCGTTGGCGCTGATGGCCAGCGGCAAGCTGCACCGCTACGGCGAAACCGGTGGCCAGCCGAGCGAGGTCTCGACGCTTGAAGCCGAGTTCGCGCGTGAACTCGGCGTCAAATACTGCGTCGCGATGAACTCTTGCGGATCGACGATGTTCGTCGCGCTCAGAGCCGCCGGCGTGATGCCAGGTGACGCGGTGCTCTCCAACTGCTTCACGCTGGCCCCGGTGCCGGGTGCGATCGCCCATGCCGGTGCGCGGCCGGTGCTCGTCGACGTGACCGACGACTACACGATCGACCTCGACGACCTCGAACGCAAGGCGGCATCCAGCAGCGCCAGGACGCTGCTGCTGTCGCATATGCGCGGCCATATCTGCGACATGCAAGCGCTGGCCGCGATCTGCCAGCGCCACCGCATCCAGGTCATCGAGGATTGCGCCCACACGATGGGTGCGGCCTGGGCCGGCAAGGCCACCGGCACCTGGGGCCGCGCCGGTTGTTTCAGCCTGCAAAGCTACAAACACGCCAACAGCGGCGAAGGCGGCTTGCTCGCCACCGACGACGAAGATATCGCCGCGCAGGCCATTCTTTTCTCCGGCAGCTACATGCTCTACGCCTCGCATCTGGCGCGGCCGGGCAACGAAGTTTTCGAGCGCTGGAAATATCTAACGCCCAACTTCAGCCTGCGCATGAGCAACCTGGCCGCGGCGGTGGCTCGGCCACAACTCGGCACTGTGCTGGCCGATCGCCGCAAGCGCTGGAACCAGCGTTACGCCTGGATGGCCGCGGCGCTGCAAGGCGCGCCGCATTTGCGTTTGCCGCAGCGCCCGGCCGCCGAACAGTTTGTCGCCAGCTCGATCCAGTTTTCGCTGGTTGACCTGACGCGAGCGCAGATCGCGCGCTGCATCGCCATCTGTGCCGAACGTGGCGTGCACATCAAATGGTTTGGCGCCGACGAGCCGGTCGGCTTCACAAGCATCTGGACCCACTGGCGCTATTTCGGCGAGGCGCAGTCGTTGCAGAACGCCGAACGTGTGCTCGGCGGGCTGTGCGACATGCGCCTGCCGTTGACGCTGACGCAGGCCGACTGCGCGGCCATCGGCGCGGTCATCCAGGTCACCTTGTCGTCGATTGAAGGCTGAGCGCGGCATGTCGGCGCTACCCGATCCTGCAAAGATGTTCTCGCTGGCGGGCAAGGTCGCGCTGGTCACTGGCGGCGGGTCGGGCATCGGCCTGGCCGTTGGCCAGGCGCTTGCCGGCGCTGGCGCCGCGGTCGTGCTCTGCGGTCGCCGCGAGGCGCCTTTGCGGCGAGCCTGCGCAGACTTGGGCACAGCCGGTGCGCGCTCGGCCTTCATCACCGCCGACCTCGGCGATCGTGCCGCCCTGCCCGGCGTGGCGCGCGACAGTGCATCGGCTTTCGGTGCGCCCGATATCGTCGTCCACGCCGCCGGCATGAACCATCGCCAGCCGGTGGCCGAGATCAGCGATGCGAGCTGGGACGAACAGCTCGACGTCATGCTCGCGGCGCCGTTTTTCCTCTCGCGTGCGCTGGTTCCCGCGATGGCCGAACGCGGCTGGGGTCGCATCCTGTGCATCGCCTCGCTGCAATCGTCGCGCGCCTTTGCCAACAGCCTGCCCTATGGCGCGGCCAAAGGCGGCGTGTTGCAACTGGTGCGAGCGATGGCCGAGGCCTGGTCGTCACAAGGCATCAACGCGAATGCCATTGCGCCGGGATTCTTTCCGACCGCGCTGACCGATGCGGTCTTCAAGGACCCGCAGCGCATGCAGTCGATCAGTGCGCAGACGGCGATCGGCCGTGCCGGCCAACTCGCCGATCTGCAAGGTGCCGCCATCTTGTTGTGCAGCCCGGCATCTGACTACGTCACCGGACAAACGCTGTATGTCGATGGCGGCTTTACTGCGAAGTGACCTGCACCATGCAAACCCTGCTCTACACCGCCCCCCATACCGTCGAGCTGCGCGACCTCGCCGCACCCACGCCACAAGACGGCGCGCTGCGCCTGCGGGTGGATGCGGTGGGCATCTGCGGATCGGACCTGCACGCCTTCAAGGGCCACGACCCGCGGCGCAACCCGCCGCTGGTGCTGGGGCATGAGTTTGTCGGCACCGCGCTCGACGGCCCGCGTGCCGGCCAGCGCTTCACGGCCAA
>JANOKR010000052.1:0-2976 GCA_031419315.1 Betaproteobacteria bacterium | reverse complement strand
GGCCGCCGCGATGAAGGTCACCGATGTCACGCTGACGCTGTTCACCTGGGACGGCCTGGTGCCGGTCAACTACTCGGCGCATGTCCGTTCGACACGCACATCCTGTGCGCTCGGGCTGCTGCAAGTCCACACCGATGACGGACCGGTCGGCCGCGCTTTTGTCGGCTCGCCGGTATCGCCGGCTGACGCCGACGCGCAGCGTCTGATCGATATCCTCAAACCCATCGTGATGGGTTGTGACCCGCTACGCCGCGAAGAGCTGCACCGGCGCATGTGGGCGCGGGTGCGCGCGGCGACGGTGCGCACCGTTGGCGCGATCGACGTGGCGCTGTGGGACATCGCCGGCCAGGTGGCCGGGCTGCCGATCCACGCGCTGATCGGCACTTTCCGCAGCAGCCTGCCGGTCTATGCCAGCTCGCCTGCCCACGACAGCGTGCAGGCCTACTGCGACGAAGCGCTGCACTGGAAGGCGCGCGGCGTCGGCGCCTACAAAGTGCATCCCCCCGGGCCTTGGCGCCACGACATCGAGATCTGCGAAGCGGTGCGCCGCGCGGTCGGTGACACGCATGTGCTGATGCTCGACGCGAGCTGGAGCTACGACTACCCGACCGCGCTGCGCGTCGGCCGGGTCATCGAGACCCTGGGCTACCACTGGTTCGAAGATCCGATGGGCGAGTGGAGCATTCCCAACTACGTCAAGCTGCGCCAGAAGCTCGACATCCCGCTGATGGCCACCGAGTTGCCCTTTGCCGGCTTCGATACCTACGCCCCCTGGCTGATGGCGCAGGCGACCGATTTCCTGCGCGGCGATGTTGCGTTCAAGGGCGGCATCACGAACATGATCAAGACCGCGCATCTGGCCGAGGCCTTTGGCATGAACTACGAAATCCACCACGGCAGCAATTCGCTGGGCAACGTCGCCAACCTGCATGTCGCGGCGGCGATTCCCAATTGCGAATATTTCGAGCTGCTGCTGCCCGAAGCGAACAACCGCTACGGCCTCGTCGATGAAATCGCGGTCGACGCGCAGGGCCATGTCCATGCCCCGATGGGCCCGGGCCTGGGGGTCGAGGTCGATATGGACCTGGTGCGGCGCAAGCAGATCGTGGTGCTGCGCTGAGGCCAAGTCGCGAGCTTTTGGCATAAGCCCGCGCGAATTTCAGACGGGCGATCCCGGCACGATCCCTTCAAGTGGCCTTGCCGCGGTTCGTCGGGCATGTCAGCGCGGCAGGGCGGCGGCGGCGCCTTCGTTCTCCGGCCCACGCTCGCGGGGGCATGCTTCTGGTGACCCGGCACCTTGCCATCAACACCGGCGTCGGTGATCCGCCGGGAGTGGCGACCGCGAATGGGGCCTGCGCCCGAAGACACCACCACCGCCCTGCAATCCTGCGGTGGTCCTTGGGCAGGGACAGCCAATCGAAGTGGGCAGGGGGCTTGGGTTTGCGAGCGTAGGCCCCATTCGCGGTCGCCGCACGCTATGGGTGCGAAGGCGGTGTTGATGAGGTGATCGTCGGGCCCATCGAGCGCCGCCCCGCGAGCGAGGGCCGAAGAGCGCAGGCCCGGGCCGCCTGCCTCGCGCGGTCTTGAACTTGACGTGACCGGTGCACAAAGGCCGCCAATCGCCTCACCAGCGCTTGTGGTCGATCGCGTGTTCTCTTGCTGTGCAATTGAAAGGCAATCCGATTGAATGCGACTACTCGACCTTGCCGATGCGTCGCACGGCGTCGATCATGAGCTTGGCATCGGCGTCCCAATAGGTCTGGAACTCCGGCGCGTCGAGGTATTCGACCGGGCTGCCGGCGCGGTTGATGACCGCCACCACCTGGGCATCAGTGGCAACCTTTTTCGCCGCGGCGCGCAATCGCTGCACGACCGCATCCGGCGTGCCGGCCGGCACGAAGAGCGCCGACCACTGCGCAAACTGTGCCGCGTAACCGGCTTGTTTGAGGGTCGGCACTTCTGGCAGCGACACCAGTGGCTTGTCGCCCCAATGAGCCAGCGCGCGCAGCTTGCCGGCCCTGACTTGGGCAGCGACGGTTGACGGCCCGCTGGCCACCGCATCGACCTGGCCGCCGAGCAGCGCCAGCAGCGCCGGCCCGGCGCCGGTGTAGGGGATGTGGACCAGGTGCAAGCCGGCGCTGGCCTTGAGCATCTCCATCGGCACATGCATCGTGCCGTAGTTGCCCGAGCTGCCGTAGTTGTACTTGCCGGGCTTGCTGCGGGCATCGGCGACAAATTCGGCCAGCGTCTTCCACGGCGCATCGGCGCGCACGACCAAGACCGTCGGGTCGGCGGTGAAGCGTGCGATCGGTACAAACTGGCTCAACGTGAAGGCCGGCTTGCGGCCGAGCAGCAGGTCGGCCTGGGGCGGGATCGAGATCGACGACAGGCTCAGCAGCAGCGTGTAGCCGTCGGCCGGCGACCGCGCCGCGGCGCCGATGCCTAACGCGCCACCTGCACCGACCTTGTTTTCAACGACCACCGGCTGGCGCAGCTCGCGGGCCAGCGCCTCGGCGACCGGCCGCGCGACGGTGTCGGCGACACCGCCGGGCGGGAAGGGCACGATCATCGTGAGCGGCCGGTCGGGGTCGCCGGTCTGCGCTGCGGCAGCGAGCGCCCACGCGCCAAGCCGTCAGCCGCCCAGGCTGGCCCCTGCGGCGCGCCGGAACAGCGTCAGTGGACACCGCGGCGTGCGCCTCAGACAGTGATTTGTGCACACCCGGCACGACCGGCATCCGCCGGCCGCCATCGCGGCAGACGTGGCAGGTCAAGTTGCGACCGGCCCTGGCCGAAGAAGCAGGGGCGGGGGCCCGGGCCGCCCGGTTGGTCACTCCACTCCTGGAATCGGTGCATGTCAAATTCGGTTGCGGTCGGCGAGTTGCGGGTCGGGATGTTTGTGCATCTCGACCTGGGCTGGATGTCGCACCCTTTCCCCTTGTCGAGCTTCAAGATCAGCTCGCCCGACCAGATCGAAAC
>JANOKR010000051.1:0-5241 GCA_031419315.1 Betaproteobacteria bacterium | reverse complement strand
TGCGACTGAAGCGGATCGACTCGTTGCCCGTCTCCACGATGTGGCAGTGGTGCGTGAGGCGGTCCAAGAGCGCGGTGCTCATCTTCGCCCCCCCGTCGACACGGATGCCTCAATGGTGGACTTGAGCAGTTGCTCGACACCCGCCTCGCCCAGCACGCGGCGAAAGCGGCCGATCTGCGTGGCGTCGCAGGGCAGGCGCGGCTCGTAGTACGCCATGCCGCTGAAGAACTGCCAGACCACGTTCTCGCTCCAGCGTTCGCAGAGTTCTTCATCGCTCAAGTTGAAGGCGTGCTTGAGGTACAGCAGCGCGACCATCAAGCGCAGGGCCAAGCGTGGGCGGCCGGCGTTGCTCAGGCCGGCGCCGGCGAGCTGCGCAGTCGGGCCGAAGAGGTCGGCATCTTGGACCACGCGGCCACTGCGATCCTTGTGCGCGAGCAGCGGGGCCAACGAGGCCTCGATCTCGGCCCAGGGCATGCGCGTGGCCAGCACCGCCAGCGGGTGATGCATGTCGATCATTGAGTCAAGCCGGGCGCGGAAAAAGTCGTCGGTGGCCATCGGATGCGCTCTCCAAAACTCCCAGGAACCGATATCGATTGGAATCAATCCGGGGGATCGCGCTATTGGCGTTCACCCCGCAGAGCGAGCGTCTATGCGGGCTGGCGGAGATTTGCAGGGCCGACTAAGCTATTGATTAAGTTCTACTGTGAACTTGAAAACCGGCGACGGGGGAACCCGTCCGTGAGTTCGAATCTCACCGCGTCCGCCAACGCGGCTATCAAGGCACCGGCCGGGTACCGGCTCTGGCCGTCGTGCCGGGAGCCGCAACGCCATTGATCTCGACCGTGCAGCGCACACCACCGAGTATCGAATTTTTCGGATTTGGCAGTTCGAGCCGCGCCACGAACGTGCCGCTGGCGGCGTCGATGACCCGGTCGACGATGGCCACGCTGGCGGCGAGCCGATCCTGAGATCCACGCGGCGTGACCTGCGCGCGGGTGCCCGGCTTCAGCGCCGCGTGCAGCGCCGCCGGCAGCACCACGTCGACATGCAGCGGGTCGATCTGCGCGACCTTGAGCACCGGCTTGCGGCCGGAGCCCGCTTCGGCCAGGTCACCGGGGTTCAGCATGCGGTCGAGCACGACGCCGTTGAAGGGTGCGTGCATCGTGCGCAGCGCCAGAATCTCCACCGCACGTCGGTATTCGATGCGCGCCAGGTCGCGCGCCTCGATCGCGGCGGCGAGTTCTGACTCGGCCAGGCGGCGCTCGGCATCGGCCTCGTCGCGCGCCTGCGCGCTGGCGAAGTTCTCCTTGTGCATCTCGGTCAGGCGTTTGAGCTTGAGGGTGGCGTATTCGAGGCGGTTGCGCGCCGACGCAATCTGGCCGTCCATCGCAGCGCGAAAACGTGCTGCATCGACACCCGCCCGTTCGGCCGACGACTGCAGCTCCACCAGCGCCTGCCCCTTGCGCACCGCATCGCCGCGGCGTGCATGCACGGCGGCGATGATGCCGTCGGCCGACGAGCGCACCTCGACCACCTGCGAAGGCTCGATCAGGCAGTCAAAACCGGTGGCGGCACCGAGCGACGGCAGTGCCGAAACCAGCCACGCCGCCGTCAAACCGAAAGACTTCATTCACCTCTCCCACTGAAAGCAAGCATCTGCGCGAAGCGCCGGTCCTGGCGCAGGCTGTGCTCGCGGGTGTCGCGGTTGTGCGCTTGCGCCGATTGTTGCGCGACAAAACGCAGCGTGGCCAGCACCAGGGCCCCGGCGCCGCGGCCGGACGCGCTGACAGCCGCCAGCAGCCGCGGTGCATGCAGCCTGAAGAGCTCGTCGTCGAGTGCGACGATGGCCTGTCCGCTGCCCGGGTCGCCCTGGCGCGCGCTGCGGCCGAAGAGCTGGCGATCGATGCGCGGCGACTCGTGGTATTCGCTCAGGATGACATGCAGCCCGCCGCGCGCAGCGACGCCATGGCCGAGCACGATATCGGTGCCGCGGCCGGCCATGTTGGTGGCCACCGTCACGCGGCCGGCCTCGCCGGCACGCGCGATGGTCAGCGCCTCGGTGCTGTCCTGCCGGGCGTTGAGCACCACATGGTCGATGCCGCGTGCACCAAGCACCGCGCTGAGTTGTTCCGACGCCTGCACGGTCCGCGTGCCGATGAGCACCGGGCGTTTGTCGGCCAGCGCCAACTGGGCAACGCTGGCCGCCACTGCCTGCCACTTGGCCGCGGTATCCCGCAGACACAGTGGCGCCAGCATCCGGCGTTGTGAAGGCTTGTACAGGGGCACGCGCACCACACCGAGGCCGTAGGTGCGGCCGATCTCGGCGGCGACTTCGGTCGCGGTACCGCTCATGCCGGCCAGCCGCAGATAGCGCCTGAACAGGCGCTGGTAGGTGATTCTCGCCATGGTGTCGCGCTGGCCGGTGAGGTCGAGCCCTTCCTTGGCCTCGATCATCTGGTGCAGGCCATGCTCCCAGGCGCGGTCGGGCATCGCGCGGCCGGTCGCCTCGTCGACGATCTGCACCTTGCCGTCGACGACCACGTAGTGCTGGTCGAGCTGGTACAACAGCAGCGCCGAGAGCGCGCGCTGCAGCGACTGTTCGGCCTCACGCGTGGTGTCAGTGTCGGTGTCGGTGTCGGTGTCGGTGTCAGTGTCGGTGTTCGCCTTGGTCGCCGGCCCCGTTTCGTCGCGCAGCGCGGCCAGCGCATCGCGTCCGGCATCGGTGAGGTGGACCCGCCGCAGCGCGCGTTCGACGACGTAGTGCTCAACTTCGCGCAGCGCGCGGGCCCGCTGCAGCGCACGCTCACAGGCGGTGCGGTCGGCACGGTCGGCGCCACCACCGACCATCGTCGACAGGATCAGGGGCGTGCGCGCCTCGTCGATGAAGACGCTGTCGGCTTCGTCGACGATCGCGAAGACCAGCCCGCGCAGCACAAACGTCGCCGCCGCTGTGCCGCGGCGCAGGCTCGCCGCGGCCAGGTGCAGCGTGCTGGCGCGGTCGCCGAGCGCGGCGCGGTCGCGCAGGTAGTCGAAGGCGAGCTCCTTGTTGCTCGCATAGACGACGTGGCCGGCATAAACCGTGCGCCGCTCTTCGCGGCCCATGCCGTGCACGATGGCAGCTGCCTCGAGCCCGAAGTAGCGGTACAGCGGGCCCATCGTCTCGGCGTCGCGCGCGGCGAGGTAGTCGTTGACGGTGATCACGTGTACCGGCATGCCCGCCAGCGCCGCCGTCACCGCTGGCAGCGTGGCCGCAAAAGTCTTGCCTTCGCCAGTGGCCATCTCGACCAGCGTGTCCTGCAGCAACAGCCAGCCGGCCGCGAGCTGGGTCGGATAGTGGCGCTTGCCGAGCACCCGCGAAGCGGCCTCGCGCACCAGCGCAAAAGCCAGCGCGGTGGGCTCGGGCGCAAAGCCCTGCGCACGCAGCGCATGGCGCACCGCAACGGCACGCTGGCGCAGCGCGACGTCGTCCAGCAAGCGCAATGCAGCGTCGTGCCGGTCGACACGCGCGATGAAGGCACGCCGGCGCAGCGCCTCGCCGCGCAGCGGCCGCAGCGCCGGCCAGAGCAGGCCGTGCCACAGCGCCACCGCGATGCGGTCGTGCCAGGGTGGGTCACGCTCGTCGCGTTCGACGTAGGGCCGGCCCGGCGCGAGGTCGCCGTGCTGCAGCCGAAAGAGCGTGGCGTTGCTCAACGCGACACCCGATGCAATCGCGCGGCACCACCAAGCGGACGCCGCGGAACTGGCTTTGCCAGGCCGCTGGCGTCGCCCCCTCGAGGGGGAATGCCGAAGGCGCTCCGGGGGTGGTCCATTTCACACATCGAAGTGGCGCAGGAACAATCGCCGCACCATGCGCCAGAGCTGCGTCGCCAGCGGCGCCGGCTCGATCTCGAAGCGCACGTGCACACGCTGGCCGTAGGCCGGCGCGCGGCCGAGCGGCTCGTCCAGCGCCAGGTCGAACTGAAAGATGCGCTCGAGCGAGCGCCGGCCTTCGGGGTCGCGCGGGTCGGCCGCGACGCGCCCACCGCCCGGTGCCAGCAGCGCCTTGCTCGGCGCCTCATCGCCGCCAGAAGGCACCTGGCGAACGATGTGCGCCGGGATCACCCGCTCGAGTTCGTCGGACATGCGCAGCGCCGCGCGCCGCGTCGTCGCGCCCACCAGGTCGGCTTCGGCCTGCTCAACGATGACACGTACCACCGGCGCGTCGTTGCCGAGCACGAAGCCGATGACGTCGCCCTGGCGGTGCCAGCGGCCGGGCAGGTCGAGCGGCGCTGAGAGCGTGAAGATGCCGTCCGACGGTGCCCTGATGACCAGCTGGGCACTGCGTTCACGCACCCGCCCGAGCGCCTGGCGTTCCAGGTCGAGCTGCTCGCGCACGATCTGCGCGCGGGCGCGATCGGCGACAAATTCGATCGTATGGCTGGCCTCGAGTTCGGCCACCCGCGCTTCGAGCCCGCGCAGTTGGGCGTCGAGCGCGGGGTCGACGCGCTGGATCAGCGCCTGGCCGGCGCGCACCGCCGTGCCGGGCGCGACTTCGACCCGGCTCACAAAACCGCCCGTGCCGGCGCGCAGTGTCGACCGTTCTGGCAGCCAGACCACGCCGTCGGCCATCGTGCTCTGCGGCGCCGGCCACCAGATTGCGCCCGCCCCAAGCACGACCACCAGCGCCGTCGCCACCACGACCACCCGTGGGCGCCGCTCGCGCAGCGAAGGGCGCGACTGCAGGTGCTTGACGGCACGAAAGACCGGCAGCCCGATCATCATCAACACCGCCCAGATCGCCAGCAGCACGCCGAAGAAGAAAAACTGCGTGCCGATGAAGAGCGCGATCGCGAAGGTGACGAAGATGCGGTAGATCGTCGACAACAAGCCGTAGCCGACAAACCAGGCACGCTCACCACCGGTGACCGCCGGCGAGGTGGCGTCGCGCACCCGCAGCACGTAATGTTCGAACAGATAGCCCCAGTAGCGCGTGGCGCGCTGCCCCAGGTTGGGCATCTCGATGATGTCGGCCAGGATGTAGTAGGCGTCGTAGCGCAGCAGCGGGTTGCCGTTGAAGATGATGGTCGAGACACCGGCCACGACCATGATGTTGAAACACACTGCGCGCACCAGACCGGGCTCGACCGCGAGCCAGACGAAAAACGCCAGCGCGGCGATGAACAGCTCGACGGCCATGCCGGCTGCGCCGATGAGTGCCCGCCGCCAGCGCGAAGGCAGCACCGTGGCCGACGAAGCGTCGAC
>JANOKR010000050.1:0-2995 GCA_031419315.1 Betaproteobacteria bacterium | reverse complement strand
CTGCTTGTCGGCGCCGAAGGGTCGCTGGCCTTCACCCGCAGCCTGAAGCTCAAGCTCGCACCGCTGCCGCGCAGCAAGGTGCTCGGCGTCGTCAACTTCCCGACCTTTCGCGCGGCGATGAACGCGGCCCAGTTCATCGTCGCGCTCGGGCCGAGCGCGGTCGAACTGGTTGACCGCACGATGATCGATCTGGCGCGGCAGAACCCAGCCTTCAGGCCGGTCATCGAAGCGGCGCTGGTCACTGCCGCGCAGACACCGGCGGCGATCCTGCTCGTCGAGTTCAGCGGCGAAGATGCCGGCGCAGATGCCGGCAAACTGAAGCGCCAATTGCGTGCCCTCGTCGACCTGATGGGCGAGCAGCTCGCGCTGCCCGGCAGCGTCGTCGAGATGCACGATGCGGCGGCACAGAAAGCGTTGTGGGACGTGCGCAAGGCCGGCCTGAATATCATGATGAGCCTCAAGGGCGACGGCAAGCCGGTGAGTTTTATCGAAGACTGCGCGGTGCCGCTGGAGCATCTGGCCGACTACACCGATGCGCTGACCGAGGTCTTCAGCCGCCACGGCACGCGCGGCACCTGGTACGCCCATGCCTCGGTCGGCACCCTGCATGTGCGGCCGATCCTCGATATGCGCCAAGCCGGGCCGAATGGTGGCGCCACCAAGATGCGCGCCATCGCCGAAGAGGCCGCGACGCTGGTGCGCAAATTCAAGGGCGCCTACAGCGGCGAACATGGCGACGGCCTGTGCCGCGGCGAGTGGATCGAATGGCAGTTCGGGCCGCGCATCAACGATGCCTTCAGGGCCATCAAGCAGCACCTCGACCCCGGCAACTTGATGAACCCCGGCAAGATCATCGATCCGCCGAAGATGGACGATGTGGCGCTGTTCCGCTTCGCGCCGGGCTACAAGACGATTGCCTTGAAGCCGGTTTTCGACTGGCAGGCCTGGAATGTGCAAAACGATGCCGCCACGGAAACAACGAGCGCCCCCGGCAGCGGCGGCGACAACACCGGCGGCCTGGCCAAGGCGGTCGAGATGTGCAACAACAACGGCCACTGCCGCAAGTTCGACGCCGGCACGATGTGCCCGAGCTTCCGCGTCACACGCGACGAACAACACGTCACCCGCGGCCGCGCGAATACGCTGCGCCTGGCGCTGTCGGGCCAACTCGGGCCCGATGCGCTGACCGGCGATGCGGTGTACGCGGCGCTGGATCTCTGCGTCGGTTGCAAGGGCTGCAAACGCGACTGCCCGACCGGCGTCGATATGGCGAAGATGAAGCTCGAGGTGCTGGCACAGCGCCGCAAGCGCCATGGCCTGCGTTTGAGTTCGCGCCTGATCGCGCATTTGCCTGACTACGCAGGGCTGGCCAGCCGCCTGCCTTGGCTCTTCAACTTGCGCAACCGGGTGCCGCTGCTGCGCCGCCTTGGAGAGCGCGCGCTCGGCCTCGCGGCGGCACGTTCGCTGCCGGCGTTTCGCAGCGACACCTTCTGGCGCGGCGCAGCAGCATGCAAGCTCGCCAGCCACGACGAGATGCTGCACGCTGACAAGCCGGTGCTGCTTTTTGTCGACACCTTCAATGGCCAGTTGGACAGCGAAAACGCATTCGCCGCGGTGTCTGTGCTGCAGGCTGCCGGCTATACCGTGCATGCAGCGCGTGGTGATCGCGGCGCTGGCGGCACTCGTGGCAGTCGTGGCAGTCGTGGCGACCTTGCCGGCCACGGCAAGCCGCTGTGCTGCGGCCGCACTTTTCTCGCCGCCGGCATGGTCGACGAGGCAAAACAGCGCATGCAGCAGCTGCTGGCCGCGCTGCTGCCGGCCGCGCAGCGCGGCATCCCGATCGTCGGCCTGGAGCCATCGTGCCTGCTCACGCTGCGCGACGAGATGCTGGTGCTGGGCCTGGGCGACGCCGCGCCGGTGGTCGCCGCGCAGGCGTTTTTGCTCGAGGAATTTATTGCCCGCGAAGCCGCCGCCGGCCGCTTCAAACCAGCGCTGAGGCCAGCGTCGAAAGCGATGCTCGTGCACGGCCATTGCCACCAGAAAGCCTTTGCCGCAGTGCAGCCGGTGCTCGACGTGCTGCGCCTGATCCCGGATGCAAGCGTGACGCTGATCGAATCATCCTGCTGCGGCATGGCCGGCAGCTTTGGATACGAGGCGCAGCACCAATCGATATCGATGCAGATGGCCGAGCTCAGCCTGCTGCCCGCGGTGCGCGCCGCGCCCGACGCGATCATCGTCGCCGACGGCACCAGCTGCCGGCATCAGATCGCCGACGGCGCCGGGCGCCAGGCGCTGCATGTGGCACAGGTGCTCGCCGATCATTTGATCGGTTAGCTGTTTTGTCTCAGCCACGATGGCTTTGAAGTATCTTGCCGGCTACAACCCGGCGCTCGTCGCCCAGGTGCAGGCGCTGATCGACGAAGGCCGCCTGGCGCAGTCGGTGCGCCTGCGCCACCCGCAGGATCACGCGGTGCGCAGCGACCGCGCGCTGTTCGCTTATGTCGATGCAATGCGGCTGGAATTTCTGCGCAACGCCGCGCCGCTGGCCAAGGTATTTTTCGACAACAAGCTGCATGCCGTCGAGCAGGCGCTGGGCACGCACACGACGATCTCGCGGGTGCAGGGCAACCGCCTCGTCGCGAAGCGCGAGATCCGCATCGCCAGCGTCTTCAAGGACGCACCGGCAGACTTCTTGCGCATGATCGTCGTGCACGAGCTCGCACACCTGAAAGAGCGCGACCACAACAAGGCCTTCTACGCGCTGTGCACGCATATCGAGCCGGCATATCACGACCTTGAGTTCGACCTGCGGCTGTGGTTGACGGCGCGCGAGTTGCAGCCGGTGGGGCCTTGAGCGGAGCGACTTTCCTTCGTGCAAGTAAGCGATCGGCCAAATGGCCAAGCGCCGTTGGTGGCTCCTGTGCTCAGTCCCGTCAAGGTCAACACCGCGCGAGGCAGGCGGCCCGGGCATGCGCTCTTCGGCCCACGCTCGCGG
>JANOKR010000049.1:0-5386 GCA_031419315.1 Betaproteobacteria bacterium | reverse complement strand
ACGCCGCCGGTGAAGGCGTAGTAGAGGTTGATGACGATCGGCAGGAAAGTGAAGACGCCGAAGATGACCAGGTTCGGCGCCAGGAAGAACCACGGCGTGCCCGGTTTGACCTGCATGCCGTTTTTCCCCGCAGTGCAAAGGCGCGCTGCTACTTGCTGGCGGCCTTGACCTGCTCGTCGATATCCGCGGCCAGGCGCTTCAAGGCGTCGTCGGCCGTCATCTCGCCGGCCACGGCCTGGCCCACACGTTGCGCGGTCGGCAGGAAGATCGCGCGGTTGAAGCGATAGCCTTGCAGCGCGTAGTTGGGTTGCGCGATCTTGGGTACGTCCGCCACAAACGCGTCGAGCCCGGTCCGCGCCAGCGGCGACACCTTGTACTTCACCCCGGCCTTGGCCACCGCCAGGCTGGCCGGGATGTTCTCGGTGCGCGCCATCAGCTCGCTGTAATTGTCATCCTGCGACAGGAAGTCGATGAACTTCGCCGCCAGCTCCGGTTGTTTGCTGCGCTTGAAGGCGACGAACGCCGCGCCACCCGGCATCGCGGTGCAGGCGGCCGGTCCGCAAGGCGCGGGTGCCACCGTCCAGTGGAAGGCCTTCGTGACCTGCGAGTCCATGCGCTTGATCTGCCAAGAACCCGAGTAGTAGACGACGACGCGGCCGTTGGCGAACTCTTCGAACGCGTCGCGGTACTGCGAGCCGCCCACGCCGCCCCAGACTTCTTTGGGCATCAGGCCGGCCTGATGCCAGCCGACGAACTTTTTCACCGCGGCTTGATAGCCGGCATCGATGACGGGCGCACCACGGTCATCGAAGATCTTGGCGCCATGTGCCACCGCCAGCGGCGCGAAGCGGTGGCCGCTGCGGTCCATCGCCATCGCGAAGGGCGTCTTGGTGGCCTTGGCGACTTTGCTTGCGGCGGCCATCCACTGGTCCCAGGTCGCCTTGTCGCCGGGCATCGGGACATTCGCCTGCTCGAACAGCGTCTTGTTGACGTAGGCGCCGGTCACGGTGAGCTGCGACATCAGGCCATAGATGCCTTTGTCGGCCGGCCCGGCGCGAAACCACGGCAAGGTCGAGGCGAAGTTGGTGTTCCAGGCCTTGACCCGCGCGGCACCCAGATGCTGGGTGAGGTCGAGGTAGTACTTGTTGAGGCCGCCGAGATCGGTCACGCGTGCAACGTCCGGGCCTTCGCCGGCCGCCAGTTGCACCGGCAACTGCTCGACCACCGCCTTGTAGGGCACCTTGTCGATGATGACCTTGGCGCCGGGATTTGCGGCTTCGAACCGTTTGGCGATATCGCCCGTGACTTCACATTCATTGCCGTCGGAATAACACTGCACGCGCAGGTCTGCGGCGAGGGCGGCCGTGGCCAGGGTGACGAGCGACAGGCCGGCCAGGGTGCGGGCGGCGGTGCCGGCGGTAGCGCCTGCTGTGATGCGTGCTGTGATGCGTGCAGTGTTGCGCGCGGTGATCAACTTCATGGCAACTCTCCTCGGGTGCGACAGGTCGTGCGCGGCAGGATAGCGCAGCCAAGTCGCGCGCGGCGGGGCGGCCAACCCGGCAAAACACCTACGCAGGCATTGACGCCGCCGCCGCCGGGCCGTCGAGCACCAATTGTGTCTGCGTGACGAGTGCGCAAAGTTTGCCGTCGGCGTTGCGCACCGAGGTCTGCCAGACCATCGTCGTGCGGCCGCGGTGGAGTGCGATCGACTCGCCCGTGACGACGCTGCCGAGCTTGGCCGAGGCGATGAACTTGGTGCTCGAATCGGTCGTCGTCGTGCGCTTGCCTGGGGCCAGGTTGATGATCGTGCCGATCGCGCCCAGGGTGTCGGCGAATGCCATGTAGGCGCCGCCATGCAGGATCCCGCCGCTGGTGCACAGATCGGCGCGCACCGGCATTTGTGCGACGACGCGGTCGGGCTCCAGCAGGGTCAGCCGCACGCCCATCAGGCCGGGGAAGATCGGGTCGAGCAGGGCCTGGATCGTGGCGGCATCGAGCATGGTCGAGGTCCTTGTGATGTCAGCGTTGAAGCCCGGCTGGGCGGCCATACAAAAATCGCAACATGGCCTCGACCCGCGAGGCCCAGGCCAGCTCGTCGTGGCCAGCGCCAGGCTGCTCAAGATAACGCAGCCGCCAGCCGCGTGTTTGCAGCAGGTCGCGCAGCCGGCGCGCGCCAGCGACGGCCGCGTCACCTTCAAGGGCGCCGATATCGAGCCAGACCCGCGGCTTCGGTGCTTCGGCGGCCAACGCTGCGACAGCTTGCAGGATCCACTCGTCGGCCCACCAGACTGTAGGCGATACGACCAGGCCGGCGCCAAAGGTCGCGGCGCGATGGCGCAGCAGCCACATCGTGACCAGCCCGCCGAGCGAGGAGCCGCCGACCGCGGTGTGCTGCGCCTCGCGCTTGGTGCGGTAACGCGCATCGATGATCGGCTTGAGTTCTTCGACCAGGAAGCTGGCGTACCGCGCCGCGCCGCCGCCAACCTGCGTGCCGCCCCGCGTCGCGGCAACAGGCGTCAACTGGTCGATGCGCCGGCCGGTGCTGGCCACCGCGACGACGATCATCGGCTCGATGGCGCCGGCAAGCACCAGGCGCTGTGCGGTCTCGTCGACCTGCCATTCGGCGCCCGCACTGCCAGCATCAAACACGTTCTGGCCGTCGTGCAGATACAGCACCGGATAGCGGCGCTGCGGCTGCAGCGCATAGCGCGGTGGCAACCAGACCTGGACTTCGCGGGCATCGACATGGCGCGATGGCAGCGCCGGCAGTCGATCGATATCGCCGCTGCGCTGCAAGGGCAGCGGCAACGGTTCGGCGCCGTAGGCACGCTCAAGGGTCTGCGCCGTCACTGGCAAGGTCGCGAGCAAGCGCAGCGGATGGTTGCGCCCGGCCTCCCAGCCGCCCTGGGCATCACCCGGCCGCTCGATCTTGACTTTGTAGCTCACCGGCTGGCCGCCAAAAGGGGCCTGCTCAAAACGCAGCGTGACTTCGTAGCGCCCGTCGCGGTCGGCATCGCTGGCCAGGACGCTCGCCGACCACGACAGCGGCGCGCTACCGCCGCGCACGCCGACCGCGCCAGTGCGCGGATCAAAGCGCCCGCTGCTGATCTCGGCACGCATGTCGATGATCAACTTCACCGTGCTCGGCGCCGCGATGGCCGCGCTGCCAACGAGCAGCGCGGCGTAGCAGGCAAACAGGGGTCGGCAGAGATTCATGCGGCAGCAGTGACCGGGGTGGACGCCGATCGTGCCATGCCGGCTGCGCACCGCGCGCGTCAACATTGCTGTCCAGCCCCTCTTCGGAGGGTCTGCGCGGTGGCGGGCCACCGGCCACAATGCCGGCCCCAAGGGGAGACAAACAAGATGGTCCGATCCGGCAAGGTGCCCCAGCGCCCTTTTGATGTGGTGTTGTATGGCGCCACCGGCTTTGTCGGTCGCCAGACGGCGCGCTACTTTGCCGAGCACGCAACGGGGCTGCGCTGGGCGATTGCCGGGCGCTCGGCAAAGGGCCTGGAGGCGCTGCGCAAGTCCTTGGATCTGCCCCAGTCGCCACCGGGCGTCCTGGCGCCCGAGATCATCGTCGCCGATGCCGCTGATGCCACCTCGTTGAACCAGCTTGCGGCCCAGACCCGCGTCGTGCTCAGCACCGCGGGGCCCTATGCGCGCCACGGCAGCCTGCTCGTCGCTGCCTGCGTCCGCCACCGTACGCACTACGTCGACATCACGGGTGAGACCCCCTGGGTGCGCACGATGATCGACCGCCACCACAACAGGGCGGCACAAGACGGCACGCGCATCGTGCCAGGCTGCGGTTTTGATTCCGTGCCGTCGGACCTGGGCGCCTGGCTCGTCGCGCAATCGCTGCTGCGCCGCCACGGCCAGCGGTGTGTCAGCGTGAAGGCCTGTTTCACGATCAGCGGCGGGCTCAACGGCGGCACCTTTGCGTCCCTGATGAACGTGCTCGACACCGGCGAAAAGCGCCGCGTCGACGACCCGTTTTTGCTCAACCCGCGGGGCACGGTGCCGGCCGACAAGGCGCCGCACGCCGACCCCACGACACCCAGCCGCGACCCCGACTTCGATGCCTGGGTCGGGCCCTTTGTGATGGGGCCGATCAATACCCGCGTCGTGCGCCGCAGCGCCGCGCTGCTCGTTGGCGACAGCGCTTTTGCGCCCAACTTCAGCTACCAGGAGTACATGCACTTTGGCCGCGGTGCGAAGGCCGCGATCACCGCCGCCGGCTTCAGCGCCGGCATGCTCTTCGGGCAGTCGGCGATGGCCTTCAAGCCGGTGCGGCGTGCGATCGGGCTGATCGCGCCGGCGCCAGGCGAGGGGCCCAGCGAAGTCAAGATGGACCGCGGCTCGTTTCGCTGCGATCTGTTTGGTGTTGGCGAAAAGGGCAGCGTCGTGCGCGGCCGCATTTCTGGCCGTGGCGACCCCGGCAACCGCGCAACCACGATCTTTGTTTGTGAAGCCGCGCTGGCCTTGGCGCTCGACACCGATCAACTGCCCGGTGGCCGCCAACTCGGTGGTGTGCTGACGCCGTCGATCGCATTTGGCGACGTGCTTGCGCAGCGCCTGCGCGCCGCCGGCATGACCGTTGAGGCTTGAGCGCCGGCCTGCTCACGCGGGGGCATGGGCCGGCTCAGCCGGGGCCCGCGCATGCCAGGCCAGGATCGCCAGCACCGCGGTGATGCCGACTGCGGAAACCAGCGGATTCGCGAAGACCAGCGCCAGCGACAGCACATTCAATGCGACGAAAGCCGGCCAGCGGATGCGCCGTTTCATCTGCCCGGTGTAGGCCGCGCCGAGGCCGAGGATCGCGACCACGGTCGACACCAGGGCAATCAGGAACTCTGCCCAGGTGAAGTTGATGAACAGCAGTGCCGGCGTGTAGACAAAAGCAAAGGGCACCAGCGCCTTGCCCATCGACAGCCTGAAGGCGGTGTTGCCGGTGCCCATCGGCTCGCTGCGCGCGATACCGGCAGCGGCAAACGCAGCCAGCGCCACTGGCGGCGTGACATCGGCGAGCACGCCGTAGTAAAAAACGAAGAAGTGGGTCGCCAGTTGCGGCACACCGAGCTGCGCCAGCGCCGGGGCCACGATCGCGGCCAGGATGATGTAGGTCGGTGTCGTCGGCACGCCGGTGCCCATGATGATGCAGGCGATCGCGGTGAAGAGCAGGCCGAACAGGATCGTCACCTGCTTGAGCTCGAACCAGCCCATCACGTCAAAGGCATGCACCGCCTGCGCCGCGGTGCCGGACAGGTCGATGACAAAAGCCGAAAACTTGAAGCCCATGCCGGTCAGCGTGAGGATGCCCAGCACAAAGCCGACGCAGGCACAGGACGCGCCGATGCTCAGCGCCGATTTGGCGCCCATCTCA
>JANOKR010000048.1:0-31712 GCA_031419315.1 Betaproteobacteria bacterium | reverse complement strand
TGGCAGGCCTTCGACGTCTGGAACCCGATCGCCAACCCGACGATGGACACCCGCGGCGAAAAATCCGGCTGGTTCGGCTGGGCCAGCGACGACAAGCTGGTCGATATCCGCGCCCAGTTCATGCGCGCCACCGACGACACAACGAAGAAAAAACTCGCCACCGACATGCATGTGCGGGCCTTCGAGATCGCCACCCACGCGCCGCTTGGCGAGTACGACCAGCCGATGGCCGCACGCAAGAATATCAGTGGCTTCTTCATCACCAACGGCAATATCTACTGGAACCTGAAGAAGAACTAGAGCCGTCTGCCGACGGCCGCCGCCGCGCGCGCGAGAGCACCCAACCGCGATGTTTGCCTTTCTCGCGCGCCGGCTGGCGTCGACGATTCCGGTCCTGCTGATCGTCTCGCTGCTCGTCTTTCTGATGTTGCGGCTGACCCCCGGCGACCCCGCGGCGGTGCTCGCCGGCGACGCTGCCAGCACCGAGCAGATCGCGCAGATCCGCGAAGGCCTGGGCCTGAACCGGTCGATCCCCGAGCAGTACGTGATCTGGTTCGGCCGGGTCCTCACCGGCGACCTCGGCCAGTCGTTTTATTACAAGACCCCGGTGACGACGCTGATCGGCCAACGCGTCGAAGCGACGCTGTCGCTGGCGTTGATCACGATCAGCATCGCGGTGCTGGTCGCGGTGCCGCTCGGCGTGCTGGCGGCCTGGCGCTTTGGTGGCTGGCTCGACCGTGGCCTGATGGGTTTTTCGGTGCTCGGCTTTTCGATCCCGATCTTCGTGCTCGCCTATCTGCTGATCTGGCTGGTATCGCTCAAGCTCGGTTGGCTGCCGGTGCAAGGCTACAAGCGCATCGGCGACGGCGTCGGCCCCTGGCTCTACCACCTGACGCTGCCGTCGATCACGCTGAGCATCATCTACATCGCGCTGATCGCCCGCGTGACCCGCGCGTCGGTGCTCGAAACGCTGGGCGAGGACTACATCCGCACCGCGCGCGCCAAGGGCCTGCCCGAATCGACGGTGTTGATGCGGCATGCGCTGGCGAATGCCGCGGTGCCGATCATCACCGTCATCGGCATCGGCATCGCGCTGTTGATCGGCGGTGTCGTCGTCACCGAATCGGTCTACGCGATTCCCGGCCTCGGCCGGCTCACCGTGGACGCCGTGCTGGCGCGCGACTTCCCGACCATCCAGGGTGTGATCCTGCTGTTTTCTTTTGTCTACGTGATGATCAACCTGCTCGTCGATCTCTCGTACGTTTTCTTCGATCCGCGGATCCGGTATTGAGGCCATGCCCCGAAACGAGCGACTGAAATGAGCGACAGCGCCAGCAACTTCGAAACCCTGTCCGTCGAATCGGCATCGGTGATCCCGCAGCCAAGCGCCTGGGCGCGGGTGCGCAAAAGCGTTTCGGTGCGCATTGGCGGCACGGTGCTGGCAGTGCTGGTGCTGATTGCTTTGGCCGCACCCTGGCTCGGCACCGTCGACCCTTCGCTCTTCGACCCCGCCAGCCGCGACCTGCTGCCCGGCCAGCATGGCGAGATCACCACGCTCGAAGGCGAGACGCTCAAACATCGGTTCCTGATGGGCTCCGACAGTTTCGGCCGCGACATCTACAGTCGTGTCATCTACGGCACCCAGGTGTCGCTGATCGTCGGTGTCTGCACCGCGATCGTCGCGCTGGCCATCGGCATCGGGCTCGGCCTGAGCGCGGGTTATTTGCGCTGGCTCGACGGCCCGCTGATGCGTGTGATGGACGGCGTGATGGCGATCCCCGCGATCCTGATCGCGATCGCGCTGGTCGCGATGTGGCGCGGCAGCCTGCTCACGGTGGTCATCGCGATTGCAGTGCCCGAGATCCCGCGGGTCACGCGCCTGGTGCGCGCGCTGGTGCTGTCGATCCGCGAAGAGCCTTATGTCGAAGCCGCGATCTCGCTCGGCACGCCGACCTGGAAAATCATGCTCCGCCACATCCTGCCGAACACCGTGGCGCCGCTCGTCGTGCAAGGCACCTTCATCTGCGCATCGGGCATCCTGGTCGAGGCGATCCTGTCTTTCCTCGGTGTCGGTCTGCCGCCTGAAACGCCAACCTGGGGCAATGTGATGGCCGAAGGCCGGGCGCAGTTCAACGCCTACCCGCACAACATTTTTTTCCCTGGCATCTTTTTGGCGCTGACGGTGTTGGCGGTGAATATCCTCGGTGACGGGCTGCGTGACACGCTCGACCCGAAGATGGCCAAGCGGGTATGAGCGGTGCCCTGAAGAGTGGCGCGGCGCCGGTGGATACAACACCGATCCTTGAGGTCACCGACCTGACCATCGCACTGCCACCCGGCGGCGACCGCGCGACTGCGGTGCAGAAGGTTTCGTTCAGCGTCGGCCGCGGCGAGATCCTGTGCCTGGTCGGCGAATCCGGCTCCGGCAAGTCGGTCATCGCCCAAGGCGTGATGGGCCTGCTGCCGAAGTCACTGCCAGTCACCGCCGGGCGCATCGTCTTGCAAGGCGAGGACATCACCCACGCGCCGCTGTCGCGGCTGCGCGAGTTGCGTGCGACACGCATGTCGATGATCTTTCAAGAGCCGATGACGGCGCTCAATCCGGTCATGACCTGCGGTGACCAGATCGACGAGGTGCTGCGCCAGCACACCCCGTTGACGCTGAACGAGCGCCGCCAGAAAGTGCTCGATACCGTGCGCGAGGTGCTGCTGCCCGACCCCGAGCGCATGGTCGCGAGTTATCCGCACCAGCTCAGTGGCGGCCAGCGCCAGCGCATCATGATCGCGATGGCGCTGGTGCTCGACCCGGTGCTGCTCATCGCCGACGAGCCGACCACTGCGCTCGACGTCACGACGCAGGCGCAGATCCTCAAACTCGTGCTCGACCTGCAACAGCGGCATGGCGCCGGCGTGCTCTTCATCACCCACGACTTTGGTGTCGTGGCCGAGGTGGCGCACCGCGTCGCGGTGCTGCGCCTGGGCACCCTCGTCGAGATCGGGCCCAAGGCCGCGGTGCTGCAACTGCCGCAGCACGACTACACCCGGATGCTGATGCGCGCCGTGCCGACGCTACAACTGAAAGAACGGCCGAGCGACCCCGGCGCGCCGCTGGTGCTGCAAGTCAAGGGCCTGCAAAAAACCTACGACGACAAAAGCTGGTTCGGCAAGCGCCGCACGGTGCATGCGGCGCAGGATGTGACGCTCGAAATCCGCCGCGGCCAGACCCTGGGCATCGTCGGCGAATCGGGCTCGGGCAAGAGCACCGTGGCACGTTGCATCGTGCGCCTGATCGACCCCAGCGGCGGCTCGATCCTGCTCGGCGGCAGCAGCACCACCACCACCGATATCGCGATGATGCCGGCCGCCACGCTGCGCCCGCTGCGCCGCCGCGTGCAAATTGTTTTTCAGGACCCCTATCGTTCGCTGAACCCGCGCCGCACGGTGCAGCAGGCGCTGGTCGAAGGGCCGATGAACTACGGCCTCTCACATGCCGATGCGCTGCGACGTGCGCGCCAGTTGCTGCAACTCGTGCGCATGGACGATGCCGCGCTGGAGCGATATCCGCACCAGTTTTCCGGCGGCCAGCGCCAGCGTATCTGCATCGCCCGCGCCTTGATGATGGAGCCCGAACTGCTCATCGCCGACGAAGCCGTGTCCGCCCTCGATGTCTCGGTGCAGGCGCAGGTGCTGCAGCTCTTCGAGGAGATCCGCAGCCGGCTCAACCTGGCGATGCTCTTCATCACCCACGACCTGCGGGTCGCCTCGCAGGTGTGTGACCAGCTCGCCGTGATGTCGCAGGGCCGGATCGTCGAATACGGCCCCGCGCACCGCGTCTTCGGCGCGCCGCAGCACGACTACACGCGGGCATTGTTTGCCGCCGCGCCCGGGCGCGACTTTGCATTTGGCGGCGCCACGGCCTGAGCTCCGCTGGCCACGACCAGCATCCCCAACGCACGCCCATGCCCCGCATCCTGATCGCCGGCTACCAGCACGAGACCAACACCTTCGCCCCGAGCCTGGCCGACTGGGCAGCGTTCACCCGCGGTGACTCCTTCCCGGCCTTTGTTCGCGGCGCCGCGATGGCGGCGCAACTCAGCGGGATCAATATCCCGATTGCCGGTTTTATCGACGCTGCCCGGCACCGCGGCTGGGGCCTGGTGCCGTCTTGCTGGGCCGGCGCGATCCCGTCGTCTTACGTCACCCGCGACGCCTTCGAGCGCATCGCAGGCGCGATCTGTGCAGACGTCGTGCAGGCCTGCCAGTCCGACGCCGGCCTCGATGCGATCTACCTCGACCTGCATGGCGCCGCGGTCGCCGAACATGCCGACGACAGCGAAGGTGAACTGCTCGCCCGGCTGCGCGCGATCGTCGGCCCGAAGCTGCCGATCGTCGCCAGCCTGGACCTGCACGCCAACGTCACCCAGCGCATGCTCAGCGAAGCCGACGCGCTGGTGGCGTACCGCACCTATCCGCATGTCGACATGGCGGCCACCGGCGAGCTTGCCGCCGAGCTGCTCGCGCGCCGCTTCAAGGCTGGCGTGCGCGAACCCGTGCACAGCGCACGTTTGCCGTTCCTGATCCCGCTCAATGCACAGAGCACGATGCAGACGCCGGCGCAGGATCTTTATGGCGAGCTGATCGAGATCGACCGCAGGTTCGGCACCGTGCTGAGCTTCTGCATGGGCTTCCCGGCGTCCGACTTCGAAGAATGCGGCGCGATGGTCTGGGGCCATGGCGAATATGCACAGGCCGCTGTCGAACGCCTGTTTGCCGCGGCGTCGCAGCCGGAGCAATGGCGGCTCGATATCGTCGATGCACGCGCGGCCGTGGTGCGCGCGCTGGCGCTGGCTGAACAATCGTCCAAGCCGGTGGTCATCGCCGATACGCAAGACAACCCTGGCGCCGGCGGCGACAGCAATACCACCGGCATGTTGCACGCGCTGTTGGCCCAGGGCGCCGGGCGGCGCTTCCCGGGCCGGGTCGCGCTCGGGTTGCTATTCGATGCCGCGGCAGGCCGCGCGGCTTTCGATGCCGGTGTTGGCGCCGAGCTCGAATTGAGCCTGGGCACCGCGGTGCCCACCTTCAGCGGCGCCTTGAGCGACGCGCCGCTGCGCGGCCGCTTCAAGGTGCTCGCCATCAGCGACGGCAAGTGCACGCTGACCGGGCCGATGATGACCGGCCTAACGGTTCACCTGGGGCCCAGTGCCTGCCTGGAGATCGACGGCATCCGCATCGCCGTCGTCAGCGGCAAGAAGCAGTTGCTCGACCGCCAATTGCTGCGCATGGTCGGCATCCACACCGAGCAGATGCAAATCGTCGTCGTCAAAAGCTCGAACCATTTCAGGGCTGATTTCCAGCCCCACGCCAGCCATGTCATCGTCGCCAAGGCGGCCGGCCCGATGGCCGCCGACCCGGCCGATCTGCCGTGGCAAAAGCTGCCGGCGGCGATGCGGCGGCGACCTTGAACGGCGACCTTGAACCTCTAGTCAACACTATCAATCTTTGATAGTCTTGAATACATCAACATCGATCGCAAGAGGCCGTGAAATGCCGTCGAGCTATGTCATTGGGGATCACTTCGAATCGTTCATCAAGGAGCAGCTTCAGCAGGGCCGCTACGCCAGTGCGAGCGAAGTCGTGCGCGACGGCCTGCGCGCACTCGAAGATCGAGACCGGCTCCGCGCGGCGAAGCTGGAGGCCCTGCGCACCGAAATACAGCGTGGCACTGACAGCGGCGCAGGCATCCCGGCGAAAGAGGTTTTTGCCTCCGTGCGCAAGCGCATTGCCGCCGGCGATACGCCCCCAGCGGGCATGCGGTGAAGCTCACTTTTTCGCCGGCGGCAGAGGCGGACCTGATGGACATCGCAAGTTTTATCGCGCATGACAACCCAAAGCGAGCACTGACCTTCGTCGACGAACTGGAAAGCAAGTGTGCTGCGCTGGGCGGCGCACCCGGGATCGGCACATCACGCCCTGAATTCGGTGACGGCATTTGCATGCTGCCGCACGGCCGCTACTTGATCTTCTATCGTGAAGCGAGCAGCGGGCTGCGTATCGAGAGAATCATTCACGGTGCGCGTGATATCGGCGGTGGTGATTTTGACGACGCCGATGCGCCGCGCGGTTAGGCATCGCATGCACCACGCCGGTCGTCCGCATGAACGATTGGGTCGCGGTATGCAGTGTCAAACAGCCCGGCCGCACCGCGCCGGGCGGGCCCGATGCGCCTGACGCTGATCGCGCCGCTGCTGGCGTTGGCCTGGGGGCTCAACTGGCCGGCGGTGAAGATCATGCTGTCGACGATCCCGCCGTTCACGGCGCGCGGCCTCGGCCTCGGCCTGGGTGCGCTGCTCTTGCTCGGCCTGGCGGCGTTGCAGCGCAAACCGCTGTGGCCGACGCGTGCGGCTTGGCCAGGCATCGCCTTCGGTGGCCTCTTCACGGTCGCGATCTTCAACTTCTGCACTGCCTTTGCGCAGCTCAATACGAGCACTTCGCGGGCGGCGGTATTGACCTTCACGATGCCCTTGATGGCCGCCGCGCTGGCCTGGATTTTTCTCGGCGAGCGCCCGGGCCGGCGCGGTGTGTTCGCGCTGCTGCTGGGCGCCGCTGGCATCGGCGTGCTCGCGGCACCGGTGCTGCAAGGCATCGGTTCAGCGCCAACCGGGGCGCTGATCGGCCTGCTCTTCCCGCTGCTCGCCGCCGCCGCCTGGGCCGTCGGAACCGTGTTCGCCAAGCGCTGGCCACCGCAGGGCGACCGCATCGTCTTCACCGCCTGGCAGTTGTTGCTCGGCGGCCTGGCGGGGGGCGTCGCGGCGCTGATCGCCGGTGAATCCTGGCCCAGCGTCTGGCCGCCGCGCGTGATCGCGGCGCTGACTTACCACGTCCTCATCGCGACCGCAGTGGCCTATGTGCTCTGGTACATCCTGCTCGAGCGCCTGAGCGTGACGGTTTCTTCGCTGACCACGCTGGCGGTGCCGGTGGTCGGTGTGCTCGGCGCGATGGCCCTCGTCGGTGACCGGCCGAGTGCGGCCGATGCGCTTGGTTTTGCACTCGTGCTCGGCGCCGCGGCGCTGGTGCTGGTGCGGCTGAAGACGGCCAAAGCGTAAGCGCCTACGCCGCGCCGGCGCGCGCCGCACAATTTGCCAGACCGACCTGCAAGGCCGCTTCGGCCAAGGCCCCCTTGACGCCGATGGCGACCAGCGCGGCGCCGTCTTCCGGGGCCGATTCGAGATGCCGCACGGCACCGCGGCGGCCGGCAAACTGAAGCTCCAGCCAACCCGCATCGCTGCCTTGCAGAAAACCTTTCAGGCGCAGCACGCCTGCCGGCAGTTGGCGCAGCCAGGCCGAAACCGCGGCTTCGTCGTAACACCCCGCCGGCCGCGCCGACCAGGTCTCGAAGCGCTCGCCGTGATTGGCCGCAAACACGCCGCCACGCGCCCGGTGCAGGCCCGTGCCGTTGATCGCGGCCAGCGGCACCTGCGCCTGCACCGTCTCGATCAGCGGCACCGCACCGGCGTGGCGGGCCACCCAGGCACGCACCAGCGCGAGCTGGCCAGCATCCACCAGGTCGGCCTTGTTCAGCAGCACCACATCGGCGTGTTTGAGCGGCCGCTCGATGGTGTCGGCAAGCAGCGGGTCGGCGGCTTGTGCCAGCACCGCCTGTGCATCGACGAGCACGATCACGCCGTCGAGCTGCAACTGCGGGTCGGCGATCGCATATTGGGCGATGCGCCAGGGGTCGCCGACGCCGCTGGCTTCGACGATGATCGCGTCCCAGCGCGCATCCCAGCGCGGGCCCGCCGCGGGGTCGGGCACGCGCAGCAGCTGCATCAACGCGGCCGACAGGTCGCCGCCGATCGAGCAGCAGACGCAGCCGTTGCTCAAGCGAATGCTGTCGTGGCCGCGGCGGGCGACCAATGCTGCGTCGATATTGATCGCGCCAAAATCGTTGACCAGCACCGCGATGCGCTGGCCGTGGCTGCCGGCCAGCCAATGCTGGAGCAGGGTCGTCTTGCCGGCGCCGAGAAAGCCGCCGATCACGCTGAACGGGATGCCGCCGTCCATGCCGCTCACGTGAACCGTTAGCCGGCCGGCGCGACCAACGCCGCGCCGGCCGGCTGCACCCGCCCGTCGATCACGGTGCCCCAGACGGCGATGTCCTTCAAGGCCATCGGCGCGACCTCGAGCGGGTCGTCTTCGAGGACCGCAAAGTCCGCCCGCTTGCCGACCTCGATGCTGCCCAGCTCGGTGTCGAGCTTCAAGGTCCAGGCCGCGCCCAGCGTGATCGCTTGCAGCGCCTCGGGCACGGTCAGGCATTCGGCGGCACCGAGTACGCGGCCCGATGGCGTGACGCGGTTGACCGCGCACCAGGCGGTGAACAGCGGCGCCAGCGGGGTCACCGGGGCGTCGGAATGGATCGCCAGTGCAACCCCGGCGTCGAGCGCGCTGCGGCAGGCGTCGAGCCGGTGTGCGCGGTCGGGGCCGAGGGTGATGTCGTGGTGCTGGTCGCCCCAGTACCAGAGGTGGTTGGCAAACAGGTTGGCGCACAGGCCCAGCGCGGCCATGCGGCGGAACATCGCGCGCCCGATCATCTGGCCATGCTGCAGGGTGTGGCGGTGGTCGGGCCGCGGCGCACGCGCGAGCACACGCTCGATGGCGTCGATCGCGACCTGGCTGGCTTCGTCGCCGTTGGTGTGGGTGTGGACGATAAAACCGGCGCGGTGATAGACCTCGAAGTCGGCCTCGAACTGCGCCGGCGCGGTGACCCAGATGCCGTTCGGCGCGCCGTTGAAATGCCCCGGGCTGCGCAGGCGCGCCGAGAAGCCCTGGATCGAGCCGTCGAGCATCATCTTCACGACGCCCAAGCGCAGCCCGGCCCGGCTGCGTGGCATCAAAGCGCGCAGATATTCGGCGCCCTGCGCCGCACCGTGGCTGCCGTGAAAGGCCTGGAACGCCGGCACCAGGCGCACCGGGAACTGGCGGTCGTCGGTGTGACGCTCGAGGATCTCGATCTCTGCATCGCCGAGCCGGTTGACCATGTCGGTGGCGGTGGTCACGCCGCTGCGGCAGGCGATCGCGGCAAAGCCGCGCATGCCGCTGTCGTCCATCGCCGCCAGGATGCCGGCCGGCCCGATCACCCGCAGCACCAGGTGCATCGCGGCGGGCTCGGCGAGTTCGCCGTTGGGCTGGCCGTCGCCAAAAGTCAGCACGCCATCGATCTGCGTTGCGGTCTCGGCGCTGATGCCGGCTTGGCTCAGCATCGCGCGGTTGACATTCAGCACATGGCCGTTGGCATGGGCAATGACGATCGGCCGCTGCGCCCGAACCGCCGCGCCTGCGGCATCCGCGACACCGACGCCATCGCGGTCGAGGTCCAGGTCGCGCACCGTCATGCGTGTGCCACTGGAGAAGTAGATCGGATCGAAGCCCCAGGCGACCAGCGGTTCGTCGGCGGCACGGCCGGCAGCTGCCATCTGGCGGTCAATTTCGCGCAGGCGCTTGACCACCGCGGCCATCGAGCGCAGGCCCGGCCAGACCACGCCCTGCGGGTCGGTGCGGTCAAACCAGCCGAGGTAGGGCCAGGCCCACATGCCACCTTCTTTGAGGTGGCAATGGCCTTCGACAAAACCCGGCAACAGCACCTTGCCGGCAAAGCGGTCGTCGATCTCGAAGCGGCCCCAGGCGCGCATGCGGTCGAGGTCGCCCACCGCGAGAATGCCGCCGTCGCGCACCGCCACATGCGTGGCCGTCGGCTGCGCGGGGTTCATCGTGAGGATGCGGCGCGCGGGGTAGACAGTGATGGTCATGGGTGTCGTCAAGTGCGCTCAGTTGCGGTCGGGTTGATTCGGCGGGCTACGGGCGACTGCGCGCATCGGCGCCGCGCCAGAACTTTTCCATCGCGATGTACAGGTACGACGCCGACCAGCCGATGAGCAGCAAACCGTTCAAGGCTTCGACACCGGCGAGCAAACGCACCGGCCCGAGCGGCCTGATATCGCCAAAGCCGAGCGAGGTGTAGGTCTCGGCCGAAAAATACATGCTCGCTTCCAGCGGCGATTGCAACGGCCCTTCAAGCGCGCCGACGCCGAACTGCGTGATCAGCAAAAACATGGCCAGCCCGTAGACCAAGATCTCGACGGCGTGCGCCGCAAAAGTGACCAGGACCACCACCAGCAGCTTCGGCCGGTTCGGGATTTTCAGCTTCGGCAGCCAGACATTGAGCAGGCGCAGAACCTCGTAGTGAAAAACCGAGGTCAAGACAATCAGCGCCAGGCAAGTCAAAACGACGGTGAGCATGCGGGGGCCTTCCATGGCTGCGCGGCGCGGCGCCGCGGTCGATCAGATCGCGTCGAGCGGATAGATCGGCCGCCGCAGGTGTTTGAATGCCAGCGCTGCGTAGTCCGATGTGCAGCCCCCCGTGCCGGCACATTCGACCACCGCATGTGCCAGCGACTTCAAGCCCGCGCGCCAGTGGACGCGGCTCTTGAGCATCACAAAGCGCTGCCGCGCGGGGTCGATGCCGACCGCGGTGAAAGCCGCCAGGTCGTGGGGCTCGACATGGTTGCTGATGACCACGATCTGCACCCGGCCGGTATCAAAAACCGCGGTCGGGCCCATATCGTTGAACTCGCCGGTGGACATCGGCCCCAGATTCTGGAAGCGGCCATCGCAGAGCAGCCGCACGCGGCCACTGACCTGGCGCGGCGCGCCTTTCAAGCCGATGGCCGGCATATCGAGTTTGCCGCCGAGCGCCAGCGTGATCTGCGCGCCGACACCCGCGGCCTGCATCTGCTGCACCGCGCCGGGGTCGAAGATCGCAAACGCGGCGACACCGTCGAGGCCTGCGTCGAGGATCGCGCCAAGCACGGTCATGGTGTCCATCGTGCCACCCGAAGCACAGTTATCGCTGTGGTCGAGCAGGATCACCGGCCCGCTGCCGGCGGGTTTGTTGGCAGCGAGCTGCGCCGCACGCGCCATCGATTCGGCGAGCGGCTGAATTTCATAGACAAACGCCGCGCGCTGTGCCCAGGCCAGCGCCAGCAATTCGTCGCACCAGCGGCGCGCCAGCGTGGCGTCGTTGTGGGTGACGACCACCGCCGACAGGCCGGCATATTCAATGTCCGCATTCGGGAAACCGACAAAGACCGACGCGCTGAGCGCGCCGTCTTTTTCCATCTCCCGGCAGCGCCGTTGAATCTCGCGGTTAGGCATGTCGTCGGTGCCCTGGCGCATGACATGCGGCAGCATCGGCTGGCGGCCCCAGGCCATGGTCGGCCGGGCTTCATCGGCGAGCAAGGCCAGCAGCGCGCGGCCGGCGCGCAAGCCGGTCTCGTACATGTCGACATGCGGGTAGGTCTGGTAACCGGCGATGACCGTGGCGCGTTCGGCGCAGGCGTCGTAAAGGTTGGCGTGCATGTCGAGCGCGACGCCGATCGGCACCGCGGGTGCGATGGCGCGGATGCGGCGCAGCAGCTCACCTTCGCCGTCGTCGAAGGTCTGCGTGACCATCGCGCCATGCAGGTCGAGCAGCACCGCGTCGCAGCCCTCGGCCACCGCGTCGCAGATGCGTTGGCAGATGAAATCGAAGGCCGCGTCGTGAACGCGCCCGCTCGGCCAGGCGCTGGCCGCGATGGGGATCGTGAACTGCGCGCCAGCGGCCTCAGCCAGTTCGATGAAGGCGGCGATCGCCGAGCCGGTGCCGCGGCACGCCGCCAGCGCCGCGGCGCCCGAAGGCGGCTCACCGCCGGCTTGCGAAAAACTCGCAAACCGCGCCAGCGGCGTCGGCACCGGCGAATAGGTATTCGTTTCGTGTTTCATCTGCGCGATGACGAGCTTCATAAAAATCCTCCTGCGTGCTGGGGCGATGATGCCGCAGACCTGTGCCGCCGGCCGGCTCAGGGCAATCCCGCGTCCACCCGGGCTTGCGCCGGGGCCAAGATGCCCGCTCGCAACCGAAGGGACCGCGATGCACCACCGGGACAAATTTCGACTTGCCTGCGCCGCAGCCCTGGCAGCAGCGCTCGGCAGCCTGCTGCCGCTTCACAGCACGGCTCAACCCGCGTGGCCCGACCGGCCGATCCGCATCGTGCTGCCCTTCCCGCCCGGCGGGCCGAGCGATATCGTGATCCGTGTCGCGGCCGAGAAGATGCAGGCGTCGCTGAAACAGCCGATCGTGATCGACAACAAGGCTGGCGCCGGTGGCAACCTGGGCAGCGCCGAGGTCGCACGCGCTGCGCCTGATGGCTACACCTGGCTCTGGGGCACCGATACGCTGGTCACCGTGAACCCGCATGTCTACAAGTCGCTGCCGTTCAAGGTGGAGGATCTGCTGCCGGTGGCGATCGGCACGCAGTTCAACCAGACCCTGGTCTGCAACCCGGCAGTCGGCGTCAAGACCCTGACCGAGCTGGTCGCCAAAGCGCGTGCCGAGAAGCTGAGTTATGCGTCGGGTGGCAACGGCGTGCCGGGCCACTTGTCGATGGAGCTGCTGCTCGCCACCGCGGGTTTCGAGATGACGCACATCCCCTACAAAGGCCCGGCGCCGGCGGCGCAGGATGTCATCGGCAACCAGGTGCCTTGCGGCCTGCTCGCCGGGCCGACGGTGTTGCCGCATGTGCGTGCGGGCAAGCTGGTGGCGCTGGCCGTCTCGGGCAGTGCGCGCTCGCCGACGCTGCCCGAGGTGCCGACGATGGCCGAAGCGGGCGGCCATGAGTTGGCCCGCTACGAGGCCAATTTTTCGCTCGTGATGTACGCGCCGCGTGGCACGCCGCCGGCGATCGTGGCACAGTTCCGCCAGGCATTCGTCGACGCGCTAAAGCTGCCTGACGTTTCAGCCAAGCTGCAGCTCAGCGACCAGACGGTGATCGGCAGTACATCCGCCCAGGCTGCCGCCACGCTGGTGGCCGATTCGGCAAAATGGGGCGCGGTAGCGCGGCGCATCAAGCTCGGGCTGGATTGAGGGCCAACACATCATGACCACCACAAACCTCGCCGACTGCACCGCCACCGAACTGCTCGCGCTGTACCGCAGCGGCCAGGCGTCGCCGGTCGAAGCCACACGCGCCGTGCTCGCGCGCATCGCAGCGCTGAACCCGGCGCTGCTGGCCTTTTGTCATCTCGATGCCGATGCCGCGCTGGCGTCGGCGCAGGCCAGCACCTTGCGCTGGCAAGCGGCGCGGGCGGGCGGCGTTTCGGTGGGTGCGACAGTCGGCCCTCTCGACGGCGTGCCGACTTCGATCAAGGACCTGATCCTGACGCGTGGCATGCCGACCCTGCGCGGCAGCCACACCGTCGAAATCAATCAGCCCTGGGATGTCGATGCGCCGGTGGCAGCGCGCTTGCGCGAAGCCGGCGCGGTGCTGCTGGGCAAAACCAGCACGCCGGAATTCGGCTGCAAGGGCGAAACCAATTCGCCGCGCACCGGCATCACGCGCAACCCCTGGGACCCAAGCAAGACGCCGGGCGGATCGTCGGGTGGCAGCGCGGCCGCGGTGGCTGCCGGCATGGGCCCGCTGTCGGTGGGCACCGACGGCGCCGGCAGTGTGCGCATCCCGGCATCGTTCTGCGGCAATTTCGGTTTGAAGCCGAGTTTTGGCCGCGTACCGGCGTACCCGCTGTCGCCTTTTGGCTCGGTCGCGCACCTCGGGCCGCACACCATGAGCGTGCGCGATGCGGCGCTGATGATGAATGTCATCGCGCGACCCGACGAGCGCGACTGGACATCGCTGCCGACCGATTTGCACGACTACCAAATCGGCCTTGACGACGGCATTCGTGGCCTGCGTGTGGCCTGGTCGCCGACACTCGGCTATGCGAAGAACGTGCACCCGGAGGTCGCCGCAGCCTGTGCCGGCGCGGTGCAGAAACTGGCCGAACTCGGCGCCCATGTCGAAGCCATCGACCCCGGTTTTGAAGACCCGCTCGACATCACCACCGGCCTGTGGTTTGTCGGCGCGTGGACGATCTGGAGTGGCTTGGACCCGGCGCAGCAGGCGGTCGCCGACCCCGACTTCGCCGCCGAGGCGCAACTCGGCGAGCGCTTGAGCGCACTCGATATCCAGCGCCTGCATCTGCGCCGCGGCGCGCTCGGCTCGTTGATGCGCCAGTTCATGCAGCGCTTCGACCTGCTCGTGACGCCGACGGTTGCGGTGCCGGCCTTCGATGCAAAAGCCGCCGGCCATGCGCCGATGGCGCCTGAGGCGATGCTCGGCTGGACACCTTTCAGCTATCCCTTCAACCTGACCCAGCAGCCGGCCTGCACGATCCCTTGTGGCCTGACGCAGGCCGGCCTGCCGATCGGCCTGCAGATCGTCGGCCCGATGTTTGGTGATGCTCTAGTGCTGCGCGCGGCACGGGCGGTTGAGAGCGTGATGCCGATCCCGCGGCCGCCGCTGCAGCGGCTGCTGGCAGTGCCGCGCTGACAATGACCACCGCCAGCCTCGGCCCGACGGCCGGCACGATGCACGACGCAATCGCACTCGCCGCGCGCATCGCCAATGGCGAGATCACCGCGGCGCAGGCGCTGAGCGAAACGCTGGCGCGCATCGAGGCGCTGAACCCGCTGCTCAACGCGGTCTGCCACGTCGACGCGGCGCTGGGCCGGCGCCACGCGGCCGCCGCCGATGCCGCCGTCGCCGCATGCCGCAACGACAGCGAGCGCGCTGCCTTGCACCGCCAGCGGCCGTTTCTGGGCGTGCCGCTGCTGATCAAGGACCTCGCCACCGCGGCGACTGACCTGCCATCGACGATGGGCTCGCGTTACGCCGCGCGCATCAAAGGCCCGCTCGGCCGCGGCCTGCATTGGGCGGTCGATTCGACTTTGGTCACGCGCCACCGCGCGGCGGGCTTTGTGCTCTTCGGCCGCAGCACCAGCCCCGAGATGGGCATCAGCCCGAGCACCGAGGCGCTGGCCTACGGCGGGCCGACACGCAACCCGCACAACAGCGCGCATTCGGCTGGCGGGTCGAGTGGCGGCGCGGCATCGGCGCTGGCCAGCGGCATGGTCCACATCGCGCATGCCAACGACGGCGCAGGGTCGATCCGCATCCCGGCGTCATGCTGCGGCTTGATTGGCCTCAAACCTTCGCGCGGCATGATGCCGATGGGCCCACTGGTCGGTGAAAGCTGGGGCGGCCTGGCAACCGACCACATGCTCACCTTGAGCGTGCGCGACTGTGCCGCGGCGTTTGTCGCCAGCGCCGGCGCCGACGCCGGTGCGCCTTATGCCGCACCGGGCACAACGGCCGGCTCCCTTGCGGCGATCGAGCGCGCCGCTGCCGCGCCGCGTTTGCGCATCGCGCTGTGCGACACATTTTTTGAAGGCGATGCGATCGACGGCGAAGTCGCCGCTGCGGTGCGCCGCTTCGCCCAGCGGCTGGCCGCCCTGGGGCACCACATCGAGCTGCGCCGCCCACCGCTGGATACACGCCAGGTCATCGAGCCGCTGGCGCATGTCGTGGCCTGCGGCACTGCGATGTCGCTGAACGGGCTGGCCGCGCGGCACGGCCCTTTTGGTGACGACGACCTTGAGCCGACCACCCGCGGTGCCTACGAACTCGGCCAGCGCATCAGCGGCGCCGAGTATCTGGCCTGCCTGAACCAGCTGCACGCCATCGGGCGCACGATGGCCGGCTTCTTCGAGGCGAGTGACCTGCTGCTGACACCGGTGCTCGCCGAGCCGCCGGCGATGCTTGGCCGCTGGGCCATGCACAACCCGGATTTTCTGGACTACCGCATCGGGCCGAATGGACTCTGGCGCTACAGCCCATTTGCACCGTTAGCCAACGTCACCGGTGGGGCCTCGATCGCGCTGCCCGCCGGGCGCTCATCTCTCGGGCTGCCGATCGGTGTGATGCTGACCGGGCAGCTGGGCGATGACACGCGCTTGCTGCAACTGGCGGCCGAGCTCGAAGGCAGCGGCGCTTTGGGCGCGTAGGTCATCTGGGCGGGATGAGCGCGTTGGGCGTATGAGCCCGCGTCAAGCCGGTGCGCGACTGAACCCCGCCGAGGCCTGCATCAGGCTGCGTGTGTAGTCGGCCTGCACGCGGTGCGCCGCGAGGTCGGCAGCGGCAACCATCTCGACCATGCGGCCGCGCTGCATGACCATCAGTCGTTCACAGAGATGGGTGACCACCGCGAGGTCATGGCTGACCATGATGAAGGTCAACTTGCGTTGCGCACGCAGGTCTTCGAGCAGGTTCAGCACTTCGGCCTGCACCGAGGCGTCGAGCGCCGAGGTCGGCTCATCGAGCAGAAGCACCTGCGGCTCAAGGATCAGCGCCCGCGCAATCGCCACCCGCTGGCGCTGGCCGCCGGAGAGCTGGTGCGGGTAGCGGAAACGAAACCCATCACCGAGACCAACATCCACCAGCGCCTTCTCGATGCGCGCTTCGGCGTCACCAAACCGGTGGATCGCCAGCGGCTCGGCGAGGATGCGGTCGACCGTCTGGCGTGGATGCAGCGAACCATAAGGGTCCTGAAACACCATCTGCACCTGGCGCCGGAAGGCCTTGTCGCCGGGCTGCGGCAAGGGCCCGCCGCCGCCAGTCAGGCGCACCGTGCCGGCGGCCAGGGGTGCGAGACCACAGATCGCCCGCAGCACGGTGCTCTTGCCCGAGCCCGACTCACCAACGATGCCAAACGATTCACCTGGCCGAATATCGAAGCTGACATCGTCGACGGCGACAAAGCGGTCGTATTTCACCCGCAGGCCGCTGGCTTGCAGGCCGATCACAGCGCCCACTCCGGCTTGCGGTCGAGCACCGGCAGCGGGTGCCGCGACTCGGCCAGACGCGGCAGGCAGTTCAGCAGGCCCTGGGTGTAGGGGTGTTGCGCTTGGTGCAGGTCGACCGCTGCGACTTCTTCGACCACGCGCCCGGCGTACATCACGAGCACGCGGTCGCAGAACGACGACACCAGACGCAGGTCGTGCGAGATCAGGATCAGCCCCATGCCACGCTCGGAAACCAGCTTGTCCAGGATGCCGAGCACCTCGAGTTGCACCGTGACGTCGAGCGCCGAGGTCGGCTCGTCGGCGATCAGCAGCTCGGGCTGCGCGATCAACATCATCGCGATCATCGCGCGCTGGCCCATGCCGCCCGAAACCTCGTGCGGGTAGAGCCTGAAGACGCGCTCAGGGTCGTCGATCTGCACCGCGGCCAGCGCTTCGAGCGCCTGCAGCCGCGCCGCAGCACGCGCCACATTGCGGTGCGCGCGCAGCGTCTCGACGATCTGCGCGCCGATATTCATCACCGGGTTGAGCGAATATTTCGGATCCTGCAAGACCATCGCGATGCGCCCGCCCCGCAACTCACGGCGCTGGCGCGGCGGGCAGTCCAGCAGATCGATGCCGCTGAACTGCAAGGTTTGAGCGGTGACACGCCCGCCGGGCGCGGTGAGCCCGAGGATCGCGCGCCCGGTCTGCGATTTGCCCGAACCCGATTCACCGACGATGCCCAGCCGCTCGCGGCCGAGCTTGAAGCTGACCCCGCGCACGACCTCCTGCCAGCCGCCGGCGCGTGCAGGGTAGGCCACCCGCAGGTCGTCGACGCTGAGCAGTGCCGGCCCGCCGGCTGGTTGGGATGCTGCGGCAGCTGCGTTCATTTCACGGCCTTCGGGTCGAGCGCATCACGCAGCCCGTCGCCGAGCAGATTGAAGGCCAGGCTGACGATGAAGATCGCCGCGCCGGGCGCGGCGGCGACCCACCATTGGTCGAGTACAAACTGGCGGCCGTTGGCGATCATCGCGCCCCATTCGGGCATCGGCGGCTGCGCACCCAGGCCCAGGAAACCCAGGCCTGCGGCGGTGAGGATGATGCCGGCCATGTCGAGCGTGACCCGCACGATCACACTCGATAGACACAGCGGCATGACATGTCGCAGCACGACGCGCGCGGGGCTGGCACCGATCAGCCGCACCGCGCTGATGTAGTCGGCATGGCGGATCGTCAATGTCTCGGCGCGGGCAATGCGGGCATAGGGCGGCCACGAGGTGATCGCGATCGCGATGACCGCGTTTTCAATCCCCGGCCCGAGCGCGGCGACAAAAGCCAGCGCCAGGATCAGCCGCGGGAAGGCCAGAAAGATATCGGTGATGCGCATCAGCACTGCATCGAGCCAGCCCCCGGCGTAGCCCGATGCAGTGCCGACGAGCAACCCGATCGGCGCCGCCAGCACCGCCACCAGCGCCACGACATACAACGTGATGCGCGCGCCGTGGATCAGCCGCGAAAGGATGTCGCGACCCTGGTCGTCGGTGCCCAACCAATGCGCTGACGACGGTGGCAACAGGCGCGCGCCGGCAAGGTCGCCGACGGTGGCCGAATACGGCGCCAACTGATCGGCAAAGGTCGCGACAAGCACCAGTGCAAAGACGATCAACAGGCCGACCATCGCGACGCGGTTCTTGGCGAAGTTGCTCCAGCCGGCGTAGGCGCGGCCGAGTGCGGCCTGCCGGCGCGACTGCGGGCGCTCGCTGAGCAGCCAGGCGTGCAGCGCGCTCATCGCTTGCTCATCGGATGCTCATCGGATGCTCATCGGGCTTTGATCATGCTGTTGCCGCCGTTTTTGGCAAACCCGCCGCGACATCGCGAAACGCGCTCAGCGCCGCTTCGAGGTGGTCGATGATCTCCTGCTGCAACACATCCGGCGGCGGCAAGTCGTCGAGATTCTCCAGGCTCGAATCCTTGAGCCAGAAGACATCGAGGCTGGCCTTGTCGCGCGCCACCAGCGTGTCGTAGGCGAAGTACCGAAAGCGTTCGCTCGCCTGCCGCTGATGCCGGTTTTCGGGCCGGTAACAAGCGACGAAGTCCTGCAAGTCGTCGGTCTTCAACGGCCGCGTCTTCAGCGTGAAGTGTTTGTTCGTGCGCAGGTCGTAGACCCAGACGCCCTTGGTGTGCACCTTGCCGTCCTTCGGCTTGTTGTCCCAGAACAGCACATTGGCCTTGACGCCGTTGGCGTAGAAGATGCCGGTAGGCAGCCGCAGCAGCGTGTGTACGTCGCAGGTTTCCAGCAGCTTGCGGCGAATGCGCTCGCCGGCACCACCCTCGAACAGCACGTTGTCGGGCAGCACCACCGCGGCCTGGCCGGTGGTCTTGAGAATCGCCACGATGTGCTGCACAAAATTGAGCTGCTTGTTCGACGTCGTTTCCCAGAAGTCCTGCCGCTCGTAGGTCAGCGCGTCGCGGTCTTCCTCGCCCTCGGCGTTGGTGATCGTCATGCTGCTCTTCTTGCCGAACGGTGGGTTCGCGAGCACGTAGTCGAAGCGCTGCTCGGGCGCCGCGAGCAGCGCGTCGTTGCGGTCCACCGAAGGTTCGCCGACCATGTCGCCGATATTGTGCAAAAACAGGTTCATCAGGCACATCCGCCGCGTCGCCGCGACGATCTCGTTGCCAAAGAAGGTGCCTTGGGTCAGGAACGCCTTGTTGCGCTTGCTCAGGTGCCGGCCTTCGTCGCGCGTCAGCCACTTGTGTACGCCGAGAAAAAAGCCGCCGGTGCCACACGCCGGGTCGGCAATCGTCTTGCCGGGCTCGGGCCGCACGCAGGCCACCATCGCCTCGATCAGCGGGCGCGGCGTGAAGTACTGGCCGGCGCCGCTCTTGGTGTCTTCGGCGTTCTTTTGCAGCAGGCCTTCGTAGAGCTCGCCTTTGGTGTCGGTGTCCAGGCTGATCCAGTTCTCGGCGTCGATCAACTGCACCAGCCGGGAGAGTTTGGCTGGGTCCTGGATCTTGTTTTGTGCCTTGAAGAAGATGGCACCCAGCATGCCGCCCTGCTTGCCCAGCGTTTGCAGCACATGCAGGTACTGCGCTTCCAGCGGCTCGCCGGTGCGTGCCGTCAGCGTCGGCCAATCGCAGCCGTGCGGGATATTCGTGTCACGGCGGTAAGGCGGCTGCGCGTACTCGTGCGCCAGCTTCAGGAACAACAGGTAGGTGAGTTGTTCAAGGTAGTCGCCATAACCCAGGCCGTCGTCGCGCAGGGTGTGGCAGAAGTTCCAGACTTTCTGGACCAGGCTGCTGGTGTTCATTCGGGTTCGCCGTTGTCGTTGTCGTTGTTGTTCTTGATGGTGCCCGACAGCTCGGCTTCGATGGCCTCGATGCTCGGCAGCACCGAGGCCAGCGTGGCGGGCAGCGCACGCGTCAAGTCGAACGTCGACACGCCGATGGGTTTGTCCACGCCACGCAGCGCGTATTCGGCCAGCACACCGTTGTTGCGCTGGCAAAGAATCAGGCCGATGGTCGGCGCGTCGTCGGGGTGGCGCAGTTGGTCGTCGACCAGGTTGCAGTAGAAATTCATCTTGCCCGCGTACTCGGGTTTGAACTCGCCGCGCTTGAGTTCGATCACCACGTAGCAGCGCAGCCGGACGTGAAAGAACAGCAGGTCGAGATAGAAGTCCTGGTCCGCCACCGCGATGCGGTGTTGGCGGCCCATGAAGGCAAATCCTTGCCCGAGTTCCAGCAAAAACTTTTCCAGGTGGCGGACCAGGCCAGTCTCCAGCTCACGCTCGTGGAATGGCTCCGCCAGCGTGAGGAAGTCGAACATATAAGGGTCTTTCAGGGCCTGCTGCACCAGGTCGGATTGCGGCGCCGGCAGCCGCAGCGTGAAGTTGCTGGTGCTCGCACCTTGGCGCGTGTGCGCGGCGCTGTCGACCATCAGCATCAGCGTGTTGCGGCTCCAGCCCTGCACCAAGGTTTGTTCGATGTACCAGCGCCGAGCCGGCAGGGGCTTGACCTTTTCCAGCAGCAGGGCGTGGTGGCCCCAGGGCACTTGCCAGATCAGGCTGTCGCCAGGCGTTTTCGCCACAGCCTGTGGCGAAGATGGATTGGCGGGGATTTGTGCCACAGCTTGTGGCACTTTTCCGGTCGCTTTGGCGCGCACTGGTGCCACAGCCTGTGGCACCAATGCACCCGCATCCGGATAGGCGCGAAAAAACGCCAACATGCGCTTGAGGTTGCGCTCCGAAAAACCCTTCACCTCGGGCAACTCGTTGTGGATATCACCGGCCAGCCGCGGGATGACCGCCGCGCCCCAGCCCTCGGCCGCCTGGCGCTCGTTCAGCAAGTGGCCTATCTCCCAGTACAGACGCACCAGCTCGGCATTGACCGCGAGCACGGCCCGAGTCTGCGCGGCCTGGATGCGCGTCTTGATATCGGCCAGCAGGCCGGCGTATTCGGTCAGCGCGGTCATACCCGCGCCTTGTGGTCCTGCACCAGCCAACCGGCCTGGGCCAGGCGCTGGTCGATGAGATCGCGGGCTCGGGCTTCGGGGGTCATCGCTTTATTTAGCCGCATTCAGTCTATCGGGCGTCCCGCGTGCGCGGATCGAGCACCCGATACAGCAAGTCGCTCAACAGATTCAGCCCAATGAACACCGTGCCGACGACGATGGTGCCGCCGAGCACGGCGTTCATATCGGCGTTCTGCAGCGAGTTGGTGATGTACAGGCCCAGGCCCGGCCAGGCGAAGACGGTCTCTGTAAGCACCGAGCCTTCCAGCAGGCCCGCATACGACAGCGCGATCACCGTGACCAGCGGCACCATCGCGTTGCGCAGCGCGTGACGCCAGATGATGCGGGATTCGCTCAGGCCTTTGGCGCGCGCGGCGACGATGTACTCCTGCGCCAGCTCGTTGAGCATGAACGAACGTGTCATGCGGCTGATGTAGGCCAGCGAAAAATATCCCAGCAGGCCGGCCGGCAGCACGAGGTGGCTGAGCGCGTTGCGGAAGGCCTCCCATTCGCCGGCCCGAGCGGCGTCGAGCAGCAGCAGGCCACTGAACCGCGGCACGGTGTATTCGTAGGCGACGTCGATGCGCCCGGGCCCGGCGACCCAGTCGAGCTTGGCGTAGAAAAGCACCAACGCCATCAGCCCGAGCCAGAAGATCGGCACCGAGTAACCGACCAGCGCCATCACCCGCACCACGTGGTCAGCGATCCCGCCGCGGCGCACTGCAGCCCAGACGCCTAACGGTACACCGAAGCCGGCACCGATGAAGATGCCGACGGTGGCCAGCTCGAGCGTCGCTGGAAAAGTCTTCTTGATGTCGTCCCAGACCGGGTTGGACGTCAGCACCGAGGTGCCGAAGTCACCCTGCAGCGCCTTGCCGACATAGATGCCAAATTGCTGCCACAGCGGCTTGTTCAGGCCCATTTCTTCGCGCACGCGCTGGATGACATGCTCTGGTGCGCGGTCGCCAACGATCGCCAGCACCGGGTCGATCGGGATCACGCGGCCGATGAAAAACGTGACCGCGAGCAGACCCAGATAGGTCAAGACGACGATGACGGCAAACCGCCCGAGGGCGGCGAGCAGCTTCGTCGCGCGCTCGGCATTCAAGCGCGCAGCCAAGCTACTTCTTGCTCACCAGGAAGAGGTAGGTCGAGTCCGAAGTCGGCCCGATCCTGAAGCCGTTGACATTGGCGCGCATCGCCGCCACTTCGGTCTGCTGGTAGAGCATCACGAACGGGCTCGACACGCGGAACTCGGCCTGGATCTCCTGGTACATCTTGGCCCGCTTCGGCCCGTCGCGCTCAAGCGCCGCGGCGTCTGCCTTCTTGGTCATCTCTGGGATGTCCCAGGCATTGCGCCAGGCCAGCGGTTTGCTCTTGGCATCGTCGGCGTTGTTCGGGTTGCGCGCGAAGGTGTCGGCATTCGTATGCGGATCCCAATAGTCAGCGCCCCATTGGCCGACATAGATGTCATGCGTGCGGGCGCGGTATTTGGTCAACGTCTGTTTGCCGTCACCGGGCAGGATCTCGAGTTCGATACCGGCCAGTTTGAGCGTTTGCTGCACGGCTTCGGTGATGCCCTGCACCGGCTGCACGGTGCGCATGTCGATCGTGACCTTGAAGCCGTTGGGCAGCCCGGCTTTGGCGAGTAGCGCCTTGGCTTTGTTGACGTCAAGTTTGTACGGGTTGTCCTTGGCCGCACCGAGCAGGCCGATGGGCAAGAAGTTCTGATGCACGACCCCGATATTCTTGATGAAGGTCTTGCCGATGGTGTCGTAGTCGACCAGCCACTTGAAGGCCTCGCGCACCTCGGGCCTGGCCAGGTTCGGATTTTTCTGGTTCAGGCTGAAGTAGTAGACCGTGCCCTTGGGCGTGGCCGTTGTCTTGATGTCCTTGTTGGCGGCCAACGCGTCCAGGTCTTGCGGCGTCAGGTTGCGCGCGATATCGGCGTCACCTTTTTCAAGCAACAGGCGCTGCGTGGCGGACTCTTTGACATGGCGGTAGATCACACGCGCGAGTGGCGACTTGGCGCCGTGATAGTTGTCGTTGCGTTCGAGCACGGCAAGCTCGTTCGCCCGCCATTCGCGGATCTTCATCGGCCCCGAGCCGGCGAAGCTGGTCTTCAGCCAGCCATGGCCGAGGTCACTCACACCGTCTTTCATCGCCTCTTTGCTCATCACGAGTTTTTTGTCGACGATGCCGGCGATGTTGGCGGTGAGGCAGTTGTAGACCAGCGTCGGCGCAAAGGCCTTGTCGGTCTCGATGACCACGGTCAGCGGCCCGGTTTGCCGAATCTTGTCTTTGACATTGTCCTTGCTCAGGCCGAACTGGGTGAGGATGAAAGCCGGCGTCTTGTCGAGCAGCACCGCGCGCTGCAACGAGAACACCACGTCATCGGCGCTGAGCGCATTGCCCGACGCGAACTTGACATTCGCCTTGAGCTCGAAGGTGTAGGTGCGGCCATCGGCGCCGACGCTCCAGCTCTTGGCGAGGTCAGGCAGCAGCTTGGAAGGGTCGGCAACGTCGTAACGGATCAGGCGGTCGTAGCCGTTGCCCATCAGCTCGCCGGCAGAGATCTCGAAGGCTTCTGCCGGGTCGAGCGAGATGATGTCGTCGAAGGCCGAGGCGATGACGAGGGTGTCCTTGGGCGTCGCGGCGAATGCCGGCGCTGCGGCCAGGCCGAGGGCCAGGCATGCCGTGGTCGTCGCCATCGTCGCGATCGCCACGGCGCGGCGGCTAAGGTGGGCTGGGTACTGCGTCATTGGGGTACCTTCATCAACTGATCAACGCCGGCAGTATGCGCGGGTTCAACCTGGCCTCGCCCAGGCTTTGCCTGGGTCAGCGCGCAGCCGGCGCCTGCCCGGCATGATGCGCAACGAAGTGCGCGAGATAGTGCGCCAGGTCGTCGAGCGATGCGGGGTCGATACCCACCAGCGCTTCGTTCATCGCCGGCGTGTAGCCCAGGCGTGCCCCACTGCGAAATCCTTTCAGCGCGATCTGTAGGTAGTCCTCGCGCTGTTGCGCCAAGCGCGGTACCTGGCCGCCGCCGGCATAGTCGGTGCCATGGCAGGACGCGCAGCGGTGGCCGTCGGCAAGCCGTTGCCCACGCGCCCAGCGCGCCAGGTCCGCAGCCGGCGCGGCAGCAATGCCAGCAACCTCGGCTGCCGTCCATTTGGGAAGTTTGGCAATCGACTCGGAATAACCGCGCAGGTCGTTGTCGCTCAGGCCCTTGGCCACCGCGACCATCGCCGCACTCAGCGGGTGGTCCTGGCGGCGGCCTTCGCGGAACAAAAAGAGCTGGGTGATGACGTAGGACGAATGCTGGCCGGCGAGTGACGGCACCAGAGGCATGTCGCTGCGGCCCTGCAAGCCGTGGCAGGCGGTGCAGACCGCGCTGTATTGCTGTGCGTAGTCCACCGCTGGCGCGGCGGGGCCGGCCGAAGCCGGCACCGTGGGCTTGGCCCGCGGTGCCGGCTTCGGGCTCGGGCTCGCCTGGGCGCCGGCCGTCGCCGCAAAGACAGCCGCCAGCAGCCCTGACGCCAGCGCGCGTATCACTTGCGGATCACTTGCGGTAGCTGATGCGGTAGATGGCGCCGTTGTGGTCGTCGCTGACGAGCAGCGAGCCGTCTTTCATGACCATCACATCCGCCGGGCGCCCGAGGTAGTCGTTGTTCTCGACCAGCCCGGTGAGGAACGGCTCGATCGACCGCACCCCGCCCTTGCCGTCGGGGAAAGCGACGACGACGTCGGCCGCGTACTTCTTGGTGCGGTTCCACGGGCCATGGCGGGCGATGAAGATCGCGCCCTGGTACTTCGCCGGGAACATCTTGCCGGTGTAGAAGCGCATGCCCAGGGGCGCCGAATGGGCGCCGAGTTTGGCCGCCAGTTTGGTGTAGTCGGCGCAGCTTTTGCCCCAGCCAAATTCTGGGTCGGCAAAGTCGCCCGCATGGCACCAGGGGTAGCCAAAGTGCTGCTTGCCGGGCTGGCTGACATGGTTGAGTTCGTCTTCGGGCAGGTCTTCGCTGAGCCAGTCGCGCTGATTGTCGGTGAACCACAGGTTGCCGGTCTTCGGATGGAAGTCGAAACCCACCGTGTTGCGCATGCCATGCGCGACGACTTCGACGCCACTGCCATCGAGGTTCATGCGGTAGATCTTGGTGTACTTCTCGCCCGGCTCGCAGATATTGCAGGGCGCACCGATCGGGAAGTACGGCTTGCCGTCGGGGCCGACCTTGAGGAATTTCCAGCCATGCGGGATGTCGCCGGGCAACTGGTCATAAATCATCACCGGCTTGGGCGGGCTGTCGAGGTTGGCCTCGATATTGTCGTAACGTGTGATGTCCTTCGGCGTACCGACATACAGCGCGCCCTTGTGGAACTCAATGCCGTTGGGCAGGAAGAGTTTTTCCGCAATCGTCTTGATCTCGCGCTTGCCGCCGACGTTGGTGATCGCGTAGATCTTGCCGGCGACAAACAGCGAACTGACAAAAACCGTGCCCTTGTCACCTTCGCGCATACCGCGGGCGTCGAGCACGCCGCTGGCCCAGATCTCGGCCTTGAAGCCGGGTGGCAGTTTCATCTTCGCGATCGGCAGCTTGTCGGCCGCGGTCGGGATCGGGAACGCCGGCACTGGCGCCATCTTCATCGCGGTATCGGTTTTCGGCCGGCCCTTGGCCCAAAAGGGCTCTTCGGCGGCCGGCTGCGCGAAGGCACCCAAAGCGGCGCACAGCGCGCTGGCGGCGAGGGTGGTGCGGGTGGTGTGGGTCACGCCTCGCGGCAGTCGACAGGATGGACTTGTCAAGTTGCTTGCTCCTGGGACATCGGTCTTCAAGACCGGCTGCGGGTGGGCGTCTATGGCGCCCTGAGGTGGGGTTCAGGTCGCGGGTTTGTGCGCCGGCCTGCGTTTGTACCAACGAATGATTTGTTCGCGCACCGGCCTGGCCGGTGCGCCATGCGCAACCAGGGTCTTGTCGAGCGCGATGCCGGCGTCGTCAGCAAGCGCGGCTTCGCGGGCGGTGCGTACCGCCGCTGCACGTTCAGGTGCAGCGTTAGGCGTCGGCGTTGGCGTTGGCGTCTGCCTCGCTTCGGCGAGGTGGTCGATGATGTGCAGCAGGTTGTCCTTGCCACGTTCGTTGGTGCTGCCGTAACCCTTGATCAGCCGGCCGCACAGCGCCAGCTCGTAGCCCAGCGACCAGTCTTCGCGCGCGCCACGTTCAACCGCTGCGAGCCAGCGCTCGATCAGGCGCTGCTCCAGCGCGAAGCGGCTGCCGCGCCGGCGCTGGCCCTTCAGCGCCGCGGCAGCCTTCAGCGCCAGGGTGCCCAACACGGTGTGGCTGCCGATCCTCAGTGGCAGCGCCCAGGGGTCAAGGCCCCGCGCCACGCGCCGGCGGTCCCAGGCGACCAGCCTGGCTGCCAGCGCGGCGGGCAGCAACGCTGCGAACTCGGGCACGCCGGGTTTGAAATGGTCGAAGACTTTGACGATTTCGTCGTCGCCGGCCGCCACTTCGCTGCGCACCCGCAACTGGCGGCTGGGCTTAAGCTTGAGCGCGGCGACCTGCACGATATCGTCGAAGGCCATCCACAGCGCCAGCCAGCGGGTTACCTCTAACGCCGTAGCACCGCGGTGGTCGCCGTCGGGATCGGCGGCAGCTTCTGCGGCTTCGATCTGCAGCATCCGTTTTTCATACAACGCGGTGTAGTCGGCGTCTTGGTACGCCGTCAGGCGCTGCCTGGCGATCGCGCGCAGGTCGGGCGCCGATGGTGGCAGTGGCGGCGGTGCTGGCCGCAGCGCCGCATCGACCAGCGCGCGCTGGGCGCGGCGCTGGCTCAATGTGTCGAACGCCAAGCCAAACCCGAGCAGGCTCGGCTGCACGCCTTTGCCCGCGGCGCGAATCGTTTCTTCGTAGATGCCGCGCGCAAACGGCAGCACGCCGCTGGCTGCGATGGCGCCAAACAGCACCGCGCTGATCGCACTGCCGGCGCTGCCGGCGAGTGCCGCCAAGTCGAGCAGTTCGGTTTCGCGGCCATGGCGTTGCAGCGTGGTGATGAGCGCCGCGGCGTCGATGCGGCCGTCGGTCATTTGCATTTTTTCAGCCACCGTCAACGCGCGCGACGTGCTGCTGATGACAAACGTGCGCTCGGCGCTGACCATGCCTGCGCCGACCTGGCGCACCGTCTCGAGCATCTCCGACGAGACCAGCAGGTCGATGCCGCCGGGCACCGGGTTCAAGCTGAACACCGGGCGCGGGCCGACGCGCGCGACGTCGGTCTGCGGATCAATCTCGATGTAGTAGGTCGTCGCGCCAGTGCGCTGTGCGACACCCGGCACCGAGGTCGCCTGCACGCTGTGGCCGGCGCGCACCGCAGCGTCGTAGAGCCATTCGGCGAGCACACCACCGCCTTCGCCGCCAAGGGCGCAGACGAGGATCGTGATCGGGGGCCGCATCGATGTTTGCATCAGCCTGTGTCGCCGCGGGTAAGACGTGGTGACTCAGTCGGTGGTGATCCTGGCTTCGCGGATGAAAGCGCCGAAGCGCGCGCGGTCGGCGTTCTGGCGGTCGATGAATTCCTGCCGCGAACTGATCATCGCTTCAGCGCCGAGGCCGCGGATCGCGTCGGCCACGCGCGGCGCAGCCAGCGCCTTATTGACTTCGTCGTGCAGCAGGCTGACCACCGCGGGCGGCGTGCCACCGGGCGCGTAGAGGCCGAAGACGGTATCGGCATCAAAACCGGGCAGGCCGCTTTCGGCAATCGTCGGCACATCGGGCAAGGTGCTCGATCGTTTGGGGCTGCCGACCGCGAGCAGTTTGAGCTTGCCGTCGCGGGCATGGCGCAGGCCCGGGCCGGGGTCGAACATGAACTGCACCTGGCCGGCGAGCAGGTCGGTGAGCGCTGGCGCCGCGCCGCGGTAGGGCACATGAACCGCGAACAGCCCGAGGCCGCGCTTCATCATTTCAGCCGACAGATGCGGCGAGCTGCCGCTGCCGGCCGAGGCATAACTCAGCTTGCCGGGATGCGCTTTGACATACGCAAAAAACTCTTTCACGTTGTTCGCCGGCACCGACGGATGGGCCATCAAAAAGACCAGCACCCGCGCCGCGCTGGCCACCGGTGTCAGGTCCTTGGCCGGGTCAAACGGCATGTTGGCGTAGAGGAACGGATTGACCGTCATCGCGCCGCCGCTGCTCATCAACAGCGTGTAGCCGTCGGCGGCTGATTTGGCGACCGCGTCGGCGCCGAGGTTGCCGTTGGCACCGGGCCGGTTCTCGACCACAACCTGCGTTTTGAGCTGCTCGCCGAGCACCGCGCCGAGCGAGCGCCCGATGACATCGGCCGCGCCACCCGGCGGGAAGTTCACGATCAAGCGGATCGGTTTGTTCGGGAACGCCGGCGCCTGGGCCTGCGCCTGCGAGACCATCGGCAGGGTGGTGGCGGCCAGCAGTGCCGCGCTGACAAGTTGCTTGATGAGGACTTGCTTCATTCGTTAGCTCCGTTGCAACGCTTCAACATTTCGACATTCAGGCTGGCCGCAGCACCGCAGTCAGCGATTGCCGCCAGCGTGCGAGCAGGCGTTCGTGCCACTTCGGGTTTTGCACGATCTCGGCGCGGTAAAAGCTCGGGCACAGCGTTGCCGCATGCGCGTTGGCGCCGCACAGGCCGCAGCCGACACAGCCTTCGATGACGGTGGCCACCGGGTCCACGCGCAGCGGATCGGGGTTGTCCTTCAGCGTCAGCGTCGGGCAGCCCGACAGCCGGATGCAGGCATGGTCACCGGTGCAGACATCTTCATCGACGCCGTATTTCACGCGCTCGACGCGTTCGCCGCGCTTTAACAATCCAGCGATCCAGGGTTTGATGCGGCGCTGGCGTTCGAGCTGGCATTCACCTTCGGCGACGATGACCTTCAGGCCGGTGAACTTGGCGGTGAAGGCGTCCTGCAAGGTGCGCCGCATGGCGTCGACATCGTAGGTGTTCACGACCCGCATCCACGTAACACCCATGCCGCTGAGCGTGGTCTCGATGGTCTGGTTTTTGTGCGCCAGACTCTGGTGCAGTTGCGAATTCAACTCGGCGTCGGCCTTGGCTGCGTCGTCGGGGGTGTTCAGGATGTCCTGCGTGCCGGTGGCCGAGGTGTAGCCGTTTTTCATGATCATCAGCACCGCGTCGTCAGCGTTGAACAGCGCCGACTGCACGCCGGTGAGCAGGCCGTTGTGCCAGAAGCCGCCGTCGCCCATGATCGCCAGCGTGCGACGCTGCATCATCGGTGAAACACCTGCGCGGCTGGCCAGGCTCATGCCATAACCCAGGATCGAATGGCCCGATGAAAAGGGCTCGAACGTTGCCAATGCATGGCAGCCGATATCAGCGGCGATATGCACCGGGCCGACGTTGGCCTGCGCCAGTTTGAGCGCTGAAAAGACCGGCCGCTCGGGGCAGCCGACGCAAAAAGTCGGCGGCCGCGCCGGCAAGGTGCCCATCAGCCTGGCGACATCGGCGCGGCGCTGCGCATTGCCGGCGAGCCAGGCGCGCGCAGCGCTCAAGTCCACGTCGGGCAGGTACTTTTCGACAAAGCCGATGAGCCCAGGCACGATCGCTTCGACGGTGTACTCGCCAACCGGCGGCAGCAGGTCCTTGCCATGCACCGGCGTTTGCACATCGTTTTTGCGCAGCGCCTGGAGAAGATCTTTTTCGATGTATTCAGGCGCGCCTTCTTCGAGCATCAAGACCGCGCGGCGGCCGACGCAGAAGTTGCTGACCTCGGCCGGCACCAGCGGATAGGTGACATTGAGCACGAGCATCGGCAACTCAGCTGCGCCCAGCGCATCGGCCAGGCCGAGCTGCTGCAAGGCACGCACCACGGCGTTGTAGAGGCCACCCTGCACGACCAGGCCGACCTCGCTGCGGGCGCCGTCGAAATGTTCATTCAGCCGGTGTTCGGCGATGTAGGCCTGCGCCGCCGGCAGGCGCTGCTCGACCTTGAGCTTCTCGTGGCGAAAGGTTACCGGCGGGTGCGCCAGCCGCATGTAGTCAAACCGCGCCGGCTCGTCGATCAGGTCGCGAGTATTGAATCGCGGCGCGACGTTGTCCTTGGCGACAAAGGTGCCGCGCAAGTGGCAGGTGCGGATGCGCAACTCCATCAGCGCCGGCATGTTGCTGGCTTCGCTCAAGGCGAATGCATGTTCGACCAGGCGCACCATATTGCCCAAGTCGGGCCGCGGGTCAAATAGGGCCAGCGTACTCTTCAACGCGAAGGCATGGGTGCGCTCCTGGATCACGCTGGCACCTTCGCCATAGTCCTCGCCGACGACGATCAGCGCGCCGCCGACAACACCCGGTGACGCCAGGTTGCTCAACGCATCGGCGGCGACATTGGTGCCGACGATCGACTTCCAGGTCACCGCACCACGCAGCGGATAGTGGATCGACGCACCGAGCATCGCTGCCGCAGACGCTTCGTTGGCGCAGGCCTCGACATGCACGCCAAGGGTGTCGACATAGGGCTTGGCCTGGACCATCACATCGAGCAGATGCGATACCGGCGCGCCCTGGTAGCCGCCGATATAAGCGACCCCGGACTGCAGCAGCGCCTTGGTGATCGCCAGGATGCCTTCGCCATGAAAGGTGGCGCCGGCGCCGAGCTTGAGTTGTTCGATCTGGTCGGTGAACTGGACTTCCATGCCGTGATTGCGCGCGCTGTGCTTGCTGGAGGTTGCAAGCGCGAACTCTAGGCAGCGCCGGGGCGGTCGTCCATCAGGTCAAACGGTCGCATGGGGTCTGCTGCAGCGCTGCCGCCCCACAGGGCGGGCATTCGATGCTGCGAAGCGCAGTCTCAGCCGAGCATCAGCGACTGCACCCAGCCGCCGGACTGCACCGTGGCTTCGACGCGGCGCGGCGCCTCGTGGCGCAGGCCGATCGCGACGCGGCCGGTCCAGAAGATCATGCGGCCGGTGCCGGGCAACCAGGCCGGGCCGGTGTAGCCGCTGGGCATGGCCACCGGCGGCACATCACTTTGGTGATGGATCGCGGGTTCATCGGCCAGCAAATCTGCAGTCAATCGGTTGAACACGAGGCTCTCCTGAAACGGTGAACCGATGATCGACAGATTCAGCGCCGCGCACATCCACCGGGATGCACGCGCTCATCCACGGGGGCGCGGCCTGCATCGCGTGAAGCAGTTGTCAAATTGCTGTAACGGGCGTCGATTTGTGCCGCTTGGGTTGTTACGGTCGTGGCGCGAAGGCGGCGGCTCGTCGCTTGGTTTGGCCTCGCAGCCGGGATCGGGGTGGCCGGTTGCGTAGGGCATTCTGGGGCGCGCAGGCGTAGCCTCTCAAAAAACAGAACCTTCCGGGAAAGTTCGCGCGCAGGCACTGGGACGGGCCGCTGTGTTGAGCTCATGTCCCCCGAAGCCTGGCTGAACGCCGGCTTCTCCTCCTTTACTTCGCTCCACACAGCAACCCGTCCCAGCGCTCGGGCAACCACCGCGCGGCTGATCGA
>JANOKR010000047.1:0-19497 GCA_031419315.1 Betaproteobacteria bacterium | reverse complement strand
ATAACCCTGCACACCGAAAAATACAAACGACGGGAACACCAGCAGCACCAGGATGCCCTGGAACAGTCGGGTGTGAGCACGGACAAAATCGAACATGGACGTTGGGCCTCGAGGCATCGGATCGCTGGCTCTGGCGCATGCCGTCTTGCACGGCTTTGTACGCTGCCAAAAAACGGCGAAGGCGAACCGCGGTTCGCCTCGTTGCTGACTTCAGTTTCGGTGGTGGGTGCTGACGGGATCGAACCGCCGACCTACGCCGTGTAAAGGCGCCGCTCTGCCAGCTGAGCTAAGCACCCGTTGGCGGGGCTCACCAGATACAGCGGATGTCTACGACATGCCGCTGCGGCCCCGCGTTGTGTCAGTTCACTGCATCCTTCAGGCCCTTGCCGGGGCGAAACTTCGGCACCTTGGCGGCCTTGATCTTGATCGCCGCACCGGTGCGCGGATTGCGGCCGACACGCGCGGCGCGCTTGCTGACTGCGAAGGTGCCAAAGCCGACGATGGACACACTGCCGCTTTTCTTGAGCGTGGTCTTGACGCCGCCGATCAAGGCTTCAAGGGCGCGCATGGCAGCGGCCTTGGAGATGTCGGCCTGCTTGGCAATGTGTTCTATCAGTTCGGTTTTGTTCACGTAGGTCCCCTCAAGAGGTATCTCGAAGATTGGGTTGGTCGGTCGGCTAGGTTGTCGCCGACGCAGCGGTTGGGCTGCGTCGCGGCGGCTGGGTCGGTTTTTGCAGCATCGACCCGAGCGCGCAGGAGCGGGATTCTATGCGCAGATTCCGTCGCATCAGGGGAGTGAAATCGACAAACCACGGCGCCTATTTTCGGGGTACCACGCTCTGGGCAAGCTGCCTTTCGATGGCTGCGCCGACGTCGCGGGTCGAGGCGCTACCGCCGAGATCCGGCGTGCGCGGCGCCATCGGGTCGGCAAGCAGCGCCTCGATCGCCGCCAAGACGGCATCGTGCGCGGCGCGGTGGCCGAGAAAGTCAAGCATCAAAGCGGCCGACCAGACCTGTCCGATAGGATTGGCCACCCCGCGACCTGCGATATCGGGCGCCGAACCGTGCACCGGCTCGAACAGGCTCGGCCAGGCGCGTGTCGGGTTCAGGTTCGCCGACGGTGCGATGCCGATCGTGCCAGTGCAGGCCGGCCCCAGGTCGGACAGGATGTCGCCAAAAAGATTGCTCGCAACGACGACATCAAAGTGCTGCGGCCGTTGCACGAAGTGCGCGGTCAGGATGTCGATGTGAAAACGGTCGACGGCAACCTCTGGGTACTGCGCCGCCATCAACTCGACACGCTCGTCCCAGTACGGCATCGTGATCGCGATGCCGTTGCTTTTGGTTGCCGACGTGAGCTTGCGCCGCGGCCGCTGCATCGCGGCGTCGAAAGCAAAGCGCAGCACGCGGTCGACGCCGTGGCGCGACATCACCGTTTCCTGCATCACGATCTCGCGCTCGGTGCCTTCGTACATGCGTCCGCCGATGCTCGAATATTCGCCTTCGGTGTTCTCGCGCACGATCAGCATGTCGATCTCGCCGGGCTTCAGGGCCTGGCCATTGCGGTCAACCAGTGGCGAGCGGATGCCCGGCATCAACCGTGCTGGGCGCAGGTTCACGTACTGGTCGAACTCGCGCCGAAACTTGAGCAGCGAGCCCCACAGCGAGACATGGTCGGGCACCGTCGCCGGCCAGCCGACAGCGCCGAAGAAGATCGCGGTATGGCCACCGATCTGGTCTTTCCAGTCGTCGGGCAGCATCTTGCCGTGGCGCGCGAGATAGTCGCAACTGGCAAAGTCGAAGTGATCAACGTCGATCTGAATGCCGAACTGGCGGGCTGCGGCATCGAGTACACGCAGGCCTTCGGGCAAAACTTCCTTGCCGATGCCGTCTCCGGCAATGGCGGCGATGCGGTGTCGGGTCATGGGCTCTCGGGCTCCTCGTCACGGCTGTGGTCGGCGGAAGCGCGATCTTGTCATGCCGGCGTTGACGCGCCGCTCAGACACGACAGCCGTACAGTTCAAGCGTCTTGGCGTGCCACCGGTGCGCGCACCACAAGCCACACGCCAAACGCCGTCAATGCCATGCCGGCGAGCACCGTCGCGGTCAGCGCTTCGCCGAACAAAGCCCAGGCCAGCAAGGCAGTGCAAGGCGGCACCAGGTAGAGCAGGCTGGTGACGCGGGTAGCCGCGCCACGCTGCACGAGCATGAACAACAGCGAGCTCGCGCCCAGGCTGAGCGCCAGCACCGACCAGGCCATCGCGGCAAGCAGCGACAACTGCCAGCGCATGGCTTCGGTTTCGATCAGCGCCAGCGGCAAGGTGACTGCAAACGCGGCGAGCATTTGCACCACGCTGGCGGTGCGCACGTCGACGGCCTGCACAAAGCGCTTCTGGTAAAGCGTGCCGGCAGTCATCGACAGTAGCGCCAACACCGCCAGCACTACGGTGGGCAAAGGCGCTTCGCCAAGGCCGAGCTTTTGCCAGACGACGAGCACCACACCGGCCAGACCGAGCACGAGGCCGATCCATTCGCGTGCGCTTGCGGCGTGCACGCTGCCGGTGCCCGACAGCCACAACGCGGTCAGCAAGGGCTGCAGGCCGACGATCAGCGCCGCAGTGCCTGCTGACATGCCACCCTTGACCGCCGCCCAGACACCGCCGAGGTAGCCGGCATGCACCAGGATGCCGGTGACGGCGAGGTGCGCCCACTGCCTGCGATCCTTCGGCCAGGGTGCCGATGCCAAGCGGATCCAGAGCAGGAATGCGACCACCGACAGCGCGTAGCGCCAGGCCAGGAAACCCATCGGCGGGGCATGCGGCATGCCAAAGCGCGCGACGATGAAGCCGGTGCTCCAGATCAGCACAAAGACCACCGGCGCGGCGCGCAACAGAGCGGCCTGCCGTTCGTCAGCCAGTGACGCCGCGGGCTCTTTCAAGGCACGCGGGCGCGGATCTCTGGCAGCGCCTTGCGCAAGTAATAAACCATCGACCAGATGGTCAGCACGGCGGCCGCATAGATCAGCACCGTGCCCCAGATGCGCGTATCGATGACGCCGAACAGCGCGCCGTCATAAAGCAAAAATGGAATCGCGACCATTTGCACCGTGGTCTTGACCTTGCCCAGCATGTGCACCGCCACGCTGCGCGAAGCGCCGATCTGCGCCATCCATTCGCGCAAGGCCGAAATCGTGATCTCACGCCCGATGATCACCAGCGCGACAAAAGCGTTCACGCGGTCGAGCTGGAGCAGAACCAGCAGCGTGGCGCAGACCAGCAGCTTGTCGGCGACCGGGTCGAGGAAGGCGCCAAAGGCCGAGGTCTGGTTGAGCTTGCGCGCCAGCCAGCCGTCGAGCCAGTCGGTCAGCGCGATGACCACAAAGAGCACGGTGGCGACGAGGTTGATCAGCCCGCGGTCGTACTTCAGATAGAAGATCCCGACGATGAGCGGGATCGAGATGATCCGCGCCCAGGTCAGCAGGGTCGGCAGCGTGAAGAACATGCCGCGATTGTGACGTGTCCTTGCCCTGTTCAGCGGTCGAGGCTGCGTGGTTTGAAACGGCGCTCGTCGTCGAACAAAAAGACTTCGGTAAACCGCCAGGGCTGCGGCAGGTGTGCCACCGACCCGAAGGGCCCGGCGCGGCGCACGGCGTCGATCGCCAGCTGCACCGTATCCAGTGCCTGGCGTGGTGGCCGCAGCACCTTGATACTGCGCACGCTGCCGTCGGGCCCGAGTTCGATTTCGATCACCGGGATCGCCAGCAGCGGCTCCGGCGGCACGCCCATGTAGCTGCGCGCTGCGTTGGCCGAGACGATGCGGCGCGCCGCCTGCTCGCGGTACTCGTCCCAGTTTCGTGGCGGGCGCTGTGCTGCCGCGCTGGGCGCAGCGGGCGTTGCTGACGGCGCGACCGATGGCGACGCCGGGGCGGCCGCCGGGGCCGTCGAAGGCGCCGTCGCCTGCGGCGCCACCGGCGCCGGGCTGCGCGACGAGCACGCGGCCAGGCCAAGAAGCAGGCACAGGCTGGCGAGCAGTTCGGCGCGCCGCGGCGCGCGAATGTCGTCAGCGCGATGGCCGGTGCGCTGGTCCGCGCGGCGATCAGTTCCGCGGTCAATGCGGCGGTCAGCGCGGTGGTCGGTGCGGTCAATGCAGGACACGGTAGACCTCCTGGGCAAGTTCATGCGAAATTCCTTCGACGCTGGCGAGCTCTTCGACACTCGCCGCGGCCACCCCGCGCACGCCGCCAAATCGTTGCAGCAGCCGGGCGCGTTTTTTGGGCCCGATGCCGGCGATCTCTTCGAGCCGGCTGCCGCCAGTGCGCACGCTGGCACGTTTGGCGCGCATGCCGGTGATCGCAAAGCGGTGGGCCTCGTCGCGGATCTGCGCCACCAGCATCAACGCAGCCGAGTCGGGCCGCAGCTGCACCTTGGCGCGGCCATCGGCAAAGACCAACTCTTCCAGACCGACCTTGCGGCCTTCGCCCTTTTCGACACCAACGATGCGGGTGATGTCCAGGCCCAGTTCTTCAAACACCTCAAGCGCCACTGCGACCTGGCCGCGGCCGCCGTCGATCAGCACCAGGTCGGGCAGCTTGGTGCGCCCGCCGGTCGCGCTGCCCTGCCCGTCGGCCATCACGTTGGTAATCACTTTGGCGATCGCTTCGGCCAGCTTGGCATAGCGGCGCATCAGCACCTGGCGCATCGCGGCGTAGTCGTCGCCGCCAGTGACGCCTTCGATATTGAAGCGCCGGTACTGGTCGCTGCGCATGGCATGGTTTTCATAGACCACACACGATGCCTGGGTCGCTTCGCCAGCGGTGTGGCTGACATCGAAACATTCGATGCGGAAGGTATCCAGCTCGGCGACCTCGAGATCGAGTGCCTGCGCCAGCGCGCGGGTGCGTTCGCGCTGCGAGCCCTCTTCGCTGAGCAGCCGCGCCAGCGCGATCTGCGCGCCCTTGTTGGCCATCTCGAGCCAGATGCGGCGCTGTTCACGCGGCTGATGCTGCGCGCGCACCTTGACCCCCGCGGCTTCGCCAATGGCGTCGATCAACGTGCGCTCGACCGCGTGGCTCAGCACCAGCGACGGTGGCACCGGCTGGCCGAGGTAGTGCTGCGCGATAAAGGCTTCGAGCACGATCACCTCGGGGGCGCGGCCAGGGTCGGCTGCGGCGCCTGTCTCGTTGTCGTTGCCGTTGTCATTGCCGTTGTCGGCAGGGCCGCCGACAAGCTCGTCGTCGTCGGCCAGCATCGCCGCGGCCTCTTCGACATGCGCCGGAAAATACGCCCGGTCGCCCAGGTGCCGGCTGCCACGCACCATCGCCAGGTTCACACAGGCGCGACCACCGAGCACCTGCACCGCGAGCACGTCGACATCGCGGTCCATCGCCGAGAGGCTGCTTTCCTCCATCGACTGTTGGTGCAGCACCCGCGATAACGCGCTGATCTGGTTGCGCGCCGCCGCCGCCTGCTCAAAAGCCAGCACCTCGGCGTGCGCCAACATGCGCTGCTGCAGCCCTGCCAGCACGCTGTCGGTATCGCCAAGCAAAAACCGTTCGGCGTCCTGCACATCGCGGGCGTAGTCTTCCGCCGAAACCAGCCCGACACAAGGCCCCGAGCAGCGCTGGATCTGGTACAGCAAGCAGGGCCGCGAGCGGTTGGCATAGACCGAGTCTTCGCAGGTGCGCAGGCGAAACACCTTCTGAATCAGCAGGATCGTTTCCTTCACTGCCCAGGCGCCGGGATAGGGCCCGAAATACCGGTGTTTGCGATCGACCGCGCCGCGGTAGTAGGCGACCCGCGGGTAGGGATGGTTGACGATCTTCAAATACGGATAACTCTTGTCGTCGCGAAAGAGGATGTTGAACTTGGGCGCCAGCGTTTTGATGAGGTTGTTTTCGAGCAGCAGCGCCTCGGCTTCGGTGCGCACCACCGTCGTTTCCAGCCGCACGATGCGCGCGACCATCGCGCCGGTGCGGGTGCCGCCGTGGTCCTTCTGGAAATAACTCGAAACGCGTTTTTTCAGATGCCGCGCCTTGCCGACGTACAAAAGCTGACCCTGCGCGTCGAAGTATCGGTAGACCCCAGGCAGGCCGGGCAAGGCCGCTACTTCGGCGAGCAGGCGTTCGCGCGAATCGGGTTCCGTAGCGGGCTCTGCAGCGGGAGCTGTCGCTGGCGGCAGGGTGGGGTCGGGCTGGTCAGACATCGGGCGTGATTGTCAGCGCTTGCGGATAATCGACAGGATGCCCGCACTGATGTCGACAGCGACTCCTGCACGGATGCCAACACGGATGCCAGCACCGCCGCACTGGGACGTCTTCTGCCGCGTCGTCGACAACTTCGGCGATATCGGCGTCTGCTGGCGCCTGTGTGCCGACCTCGCGGCCCGTGGGCAGCCCGTGCGGCTGTGGGCCGACGATGTCTCGAGCCTGGCCTGGCTGGCGCGCGGCGGCGCCGCAGGCGTCGAGGTGATTGACTGGCAAGGCGCGGGGCCCGACCTCGAGCCCGGCAGCGTGGTCATCGAAGCCTTTGGCTGTGACCCGCCGCTGCGCTTTGTCGAGCGCATGGTCAGCGCTGCAGCAGTGCGCGCGCAGGCGCCGTTGTGGATCAACCTCGAGTACCTGAGCGCTGAGGCTTACGTCGAACGTAGCCATCGGTTGCCTTCGCCGCAGCCTGGCGGCCTGCAAAAGACTTTCTGGTACCCCGGCTTCAACCCGCGTACCGGCGGCCTGCTGCGCGAGCCGGGCCTGATGCTGCGCCACGAAGCATTTCAGCGTGATGCCTGGCTGGCCGCGCAGGGCTTGCAGCGGCGAGCATCGGGACCAGCGATCGAGCAGGTCGTCACGCTCTTTTGTTACGACAACCCGGCACTGCCGGCGTTTCTTGCCGGGCTGGCGCAGACGTCCACGCCGACGCTGCTGCTGTTGACCCCCGGCCCGGCGCAGCGGCAGGTGCATGCGCTGGCGGCGGCGGGCGCGCTGCCAGCGAGTATCCGCACCGCCGACCTGCCCTGGCTCAGCCAGACCGACTTCGATTGCTTGCTCTGGAGCGCCGACCTCAACCTCGTGCGCGGTGAAGACTCGCTGGTGCGTGCGATCTGGGCCGGCGTGCCGTTTTTGTGGCAGATTTATCCGCAGAGCGACGACGCCCATGGGCCGAAGCTCGCGGCCTTCATCGACGCATTTGTCGCCGCTTGCGCCGCGGCCTCAGGCGCCAACGACACGCAGGAGTTTGCGGCTGCGCTGCGCGCCGCCATGCGGCTCTGGAACTGCCTGGCCGGCAGCGGCGCCGTCAACACCCATGAGGCGATCATGTTGCCGCCAGCCACGCAATGGCAGGCGGCAAGCCGGCACTGGCGCGACGCGCTGCTTGGCCAGCCCGACCTGGTGACCCAGCTTTTGGGCTTCGCTGCGGGGAAACGCTAGAATTGCAGGCTTTGCGCAGCGCGCGCAAGCCCTACGCCTCTACCCAAACGCCTGCGGGCGCCTCGCCATGAAACTCGCTCAAGAAATCCGTGCCGGCAACGTCATCATGCAGGGCAAGGACCCGATGGTCGTGCTGAAGACCGACTACAGCCGCGGCGGCCGCGGCGCCGCGACGGTGCGCATGAAGATGAAAAGCCTGCTCAGCGGCTTCGGCGCCGAAGTCGTCTTCAAGGCCGACGACAAGATGGACCAGATCGTGCTCGACAAAAAGGAGTGCACCTACTCCTACTTCGCCGACCCGATGTACGCCTTCATGGACGCCGAATACAACCAGTTCGAGGTCGAGACCGAGAATATGGGCGACGCGATCCAGTACCTCGAAGACAACATGCCGGTCGAAGTCGTCTTCTACGACGGCAAGGCGATTTCGGTCGAGATGCCGACCAGCGTCGTGCGCGAAATCGTCACCGAACCGGCCGTCAAGGGCGACACCTCGGGCAAGGTCATGAAGCCGGCCAAGCTGGTGGGCACCGGCTTCGAGATCACGGTGCCGATGTTTGTCGAAAACGGCGACCGGGTCGAGATCGACACCCGCACCCACGAGTACCGCAAGCGCGTCTGAACTTGCATCCTCACCGCAGCGGGCGCCTTGACGGCGCCCGTTTTGTTTTTGGCCGCATCATCCCGCGGTGAACCCGGCCGCCAAGCAACAGCAACCGCGCCCGCTGGTCGAGCACGCGACGATCCACTTTGGCGATCGCGAGTCGGTGACACCACCGCGCTCGGCTGACTACGACGACCTCTACCACCCCGCCGCCGGTGCGCTGGCGCAAGCCGAGCATGTCTTCCTTGGCGGCAACGGCCTGCCGCAGCGCTGGCGCGGCCAGCGCCGCTTCACGGTCCTGGAAACCGGCTTCGGCTTGGGCAACAATTTTCTCGCCACCTGGGCGGCTTGGGCCGTCGACACCACACGCTGCGAACAGCTGGTCTACATCGCGGTGGAGCTGCACCCGCCAAGCCTGACCGACTTGCAGCGGGTGCATCGCGACCCAGCGCTGCGCCCGTTTGCCGATGCGCTTGCGGCGGCCTGGCCACCGGCCACGTCCAACCTGCATCTGATCGATTTTGCAGGCGGCGCTGTCCGCTTGTTGCTCGGCTTCGGCGATGTGCGCAAGTTGTTGCCGCAGTTGATGGCCCGTGTTGACGCTTTTTATCTCGATGGCTTTTTGCCGGCGCGCAACCCGGCAATGTGGGAGCCGCGTGTCATCAAAGGGCTGGCGCGCCTGGCCGCACCGGAGGCCACGCTGGCCACCTGGACCGCGGCGCACGCGCTGCGTGTATCACTCGCGGCCTGCGGCTTCGCGGCGCAGCTCGCACCCGGCGCCAACGGCAAACGCGAGATCACGCTGGCACGTTATGCGCCGGCGTTTTTGCCGCGCCGGCTTGCCGCACGCGGCGCTGCCGACGCCGGGCCCAAGCGCCACGCGGTGGTCGTCGGCGCCGGCATCGCTGGCGCTTGCGCAGCATCATCGCTGGCGCGCCTGGGCTGGCACTGCACCGTGCTCGAAGCGCTGCCAGCGCCGGCGTGCGGCGCATCGGGCAATCCGGCCGGGCTGTTTCACGGCGGGGTGCAAGGCGCCGAGGCGCCGCATGCACGCTTCAACCGCGCCGCCGCGCTGTTGGCCCATCGACGCTATGCGGCGCTGATCCGCAGCGGCCATGTGGCCGGCAGCGCGGCCGGCTTGGTGCAGGTGGGCATCGACGCAAATTCTGGCGACATCGCTGCCGACTACGCATCGCCCGTGCGCGGCTCGGCTGCTGACAGCGGCGTTTGTGGCGAGCGTTTTGCCGGCGTGACCTGGCAACACCACCACGCCGGCTGGGTCGACCCGATAGCCCTGGTGCAGACCTTGCTGGACCATGAGCGCATCGAGCTGCGCTGCAACGCCGCCGCCCACCGGCTTCGGCGCGAGCGCGACGCGTGGCTCGTCGTCAACAGCGCTGGCCGCTTGCTCGCCCAGGCCCCGGTGTTGGTGCTGGCCACGGCGGGCGCCGGCGCCGCGCTGCTCGATGAACTCGGCGTCGCGCCGATGCCCAGCTTCCAGTCGCGCGGCCAGATCTCTTGGCTAGACAAGTTCCCGACCGGGTTGTCCCAACCCGTCGCCGGGCATGGCTACGCGCTGCCGCTTCCCGATGGCCGCTTGCTCTTCGGCGCCAGCGCGCATGACGACGATTTCGACCCCGGGCTGCGCGAAGCTGACCACGCCCAAAACCTTGAGCGCCTGCAACGGCTCACCGGCATCACGCCGCAACCCGGGGCCACGCTGCACGGCCGCGTCGGCTGGCGCCACACCACCGACGACCGGTTGCCGATCGTCGGCGCCGTGCCGCTTCAGCCCTCGACGACGGCGCTTGCGGGCGGCCAAAAGCAGCGGCTCGACCATTGCCGCCTCGTACCGCGTCTGGCCGGGTTGTATCTGCTCGAAGGCCTGGCCTCGCGCGGCCTGACCTGGGCGCCGCTGGCGGGCGAAGTGCTCGCGGCGTGGATCGACGGTGCGCCGATGCCGATTGAAGCCGACTTGCTCGATGCGATCGACCCCGCCCGCTGGCTGGTGCGATCGGTGCGCCGGGGGTCAGCGGCAAGTCACGCCTTCAGACCAGACGCAGCAGCCGACGGAGCGATCGACAGTACGGTTGCCGATCCGGTGTCAGGCTAGTCGATCAAACCTGCGGCGCTGTGGCGTCCGTTGCAGGCGCCCCGCCGTCGTCACCAGGGTTGCCGCCTTCGTTCACCGGCGTATTCTTGCGCGCCGCCTTTTCCTGCTCTTTTTCGGCCTTCTTCTTTTTCTTGGCCATCTCGCGCTGGCGCTTCTCAAACGAATAGTTGGGTTTCGCCACGGCGTTCCTCGTCGGGATTGATCTAGGGGCGTATCAGAACACAACCTTCTGCACACCCTGCACCGTGCCGAGCAGGCACAGGCTGGCGCGGTGGCGGGCAAAGAGGCCCACCGTGACGACACCCGGCCACTGGTTGATCTCGGTCTCCAGCGCCAGCGGGTCGCTGATCTGCAAACCGCGCACATCGAGCAGCGGATGGCCGTTGTCGGTGAGCACCCCGACGCGCAAGGTGGCGACACCACCAATCGCCAAAAAGCGGCGCGCAACCTGCGCCGCAGCCATCGAAATCACTTCCACCGGCAGCGGGAAACAGCCGAGCCGGTCAACGCGTTTCGATGCGTCGGCGATGCAGATGAATTTTTCAGCCAGGTCGGCAACGATCTTCTCGCGGGTGAGCGCCGCGCCGCCGCCCTTGATCATGCAGCCGCTGCCGTCGATCTCGTCGGCGCCGTCGACATACACCGCCAGGCGCTGCACCGCGGCGGGTTCGATGACTTCGATGCCATGCAAACGCAGCCGCAGCGTGCTCTGCTCGCTGCTCGACACCGCGCCGGCGATCTGCAACCCCGCCGCCAGCCGCGCTGTAGCGAGCGCGTCGATAAAACAGTTCACGGTCGATCCGGTGCCAACACCGACGATGCTGCCCGGCAGCACGTAGTCGACTGCAGCGCGGCCGACGGCGGCCTTGAGTTCGTCCTGGGTCATCGCTGATGAAAGCTGTGAATGCTGTGACTGCTGTGACTGCTGTGACTGCTGTGATCGTGGATGCCGCTCGGCGGCGTCCACAAAAAAGTGCTTTGAGACAATCGCGGGATTATGTCCCTCGTCCCCTACGCGCTGACCCGCCCCTTCCTCTTCGGCATCGACCCTGAAGCCGCCCACGACCTGACCCTCGGCGCGATCGCGCGGCTGCAAAACACACCCGCACAATGCCTCTGGCAGCAGCGCCGGGTGAGTGACCCGGTGACGCTGGCGGGACTGAAATTCCCCAACCGCATCGGCCTCGCCGCGGGCCTGGACAAAGATGGCCGCTGCATCGACGGCCTCGGTGCGATGGGCTTCGGCTTCATCGAAGTCGGCACCGTGACGCCCAAAGCGCAGCCCGGCAACGCCAAGCCGCGGATGTTCCGCCTGCCTGAGGCCGAGGCGCTGATCAACCGGCTCGGCTTCAACAACGATGGCCTCGAAGCGTTCGTCCACAACGTGCGGCGCGCGCGCAGCTTTCGTGCTGCCGGCGGCATCGTCGGCCTGAATATCGGCAAAAACGCGAGCACGCCGATCGAGGACGCGGCCAGCGACTATCTGCTCGGCCTCGAAGGGGTCTACCCGCATGCCGACTACGTGACGGTGAATATTTCGAGCCCGAATACAAAAAACCTGCGCGCGCTGCAGAGCGACGTTGCCCTCGATGCCTTGCTCGGCGCGTTGACCGAACGCGGCGCTGCACTGGCGCAGCGCCTCGGCCGGCGCGTGCCGATATTCCTGAAGATCGCGCCGGATCTCGACGCCACGCAGATCACGCTCATCGCCGCGACGTGCAAGCGCCACGCCATCGACGGCGTGATCGCGACGAACACCACGATCAGCCGCGATGCGGTACTCGGCATGCGCCACGCCGAAGAGGCCGGCGGCCTCAGCGGCCGCCCGGTGCTGGAGGCCAGCAACGCGGTGATCCGGCAACTGCGCAGCGCCCTCGGGCCCGACTTTCCCGTCATCGGCGTCGGCGGTGTGATGGGGCCAGACGAAGCGCGTGCCAAGGTCAGCGCCGGCGCCAACCTGGTGCAGGTCTACACCGGTCTGATCTACGGCGGGCCGGAGATCGTGCCGCGCATCGCCGCTGCGCTGATTCGTTAGCCAGCCGAGCGGTAGCCGTCGGGCGCGACAAACACCGCGCCGGTTTCGCCCGGCGCGGCCAGGGCCGGCAACGTGCTGGCTTCGTCGGCGTGGCGCAGCCAGACACCGTGTGCTGACTTCGCGAGCAAGGCCGCCAGGGTCGCGTAGGTCGTCATGCTGCCATCACCGCAGCGCACGCGCACATTCGGCGCCGACTGCCGCCCGCGCGGAAACATCGGCGTCGGCGGCACATCGTTGGCCACCGACATGCGCCCGGCGTTCACCAGCGGCCGCGCAAAAGCATGCGTGCGCGCCAGCCCGATGAGCGCATGTCGCATCAACTGCTCGGCCCGCGATCGTGGCGCCAGGAATCGCGCCGTGCGACGTGCGACGAGCAGGTTTTCCGCCGCTGCCGCGTGGCGTTCGGTCTGGTAGCTGTCGATCAACGATTCGTCGGCTCGGCCCGCCAGCAACCAGGCCAGCTTCCAGCCCAGATTGTTGGCATCCTGGATGCCGGTATTGCCACCACGCGCGCCAAACGGGCTGACGACATGCGCGGCGTCGCCGATGAACAGCACGCGGCGGTGGCGAAAATTCTCCAGCAGATGGTCGCGGTACTGATACGGGCCGATCCAGACAAACTCGAAATCAACGTCGTCGCCAAGCTGCTCACGGATACGCGCCGCGGCAACCTCGGGCTGGCTCACCGTTTGTGGGTCGGCATCGGCGGCCATCTGGTAATCGAGCCGCCAGACACCATCGGCCATCGGGTGCTGCCAGACGGCGCGGCCTTCATTGAACGGCGCGTCGATCCAGGTCCAGCGCTCGCCAGGCGCCGTCTTCGTGAAGCGCACATCGGTGATGCACCAGCGGTCGTCGCTGTGCGACGCGTGGGCATCGAGGCCGAGCTGGCGGCGGATCGGGCTGTTGGCGCCGCTGGCATCGATCAACCAGTCGGCGACCAGCGTGTAGCGGCCGGCGGGGGTTTCGACGTCGATCCGCACGCCGTCGTCAGCGGCTTCGACTGCGACCACGCGGTTGTTCCAGCGCAGATCGACACCGCCGAGTTCGTGGATGCGGTCGACCAAAAACCACTCGATATAAAACTGCTGGATATTGATGAAGGGCGGCTGCAGCGAGCTGCTCTCGGTCTGCAGATCGAACGAGTACACGCGGGTGTCGCCAGAATGGGTATGCCCCACCGACCAGGTCACGCCCTTGTCGCGGATGCGCTCGTAGATGCCGAGTCGATCAAAAATCTCCAGGCTCTTCTGCGCATAGCAGATGCCGCGCGAAGACGCCCCTTTGACACCCACCGTATTGTCTTCGTCGAGCAACACCGCAGGCACCCCGCGCTGCGCAAGGTCACACAGCAGCGTCAGGCCGGCGAGGCCGCCACCGACGATGACCCCCGGGTGGCGGCGCGGCGGCTGGCCGGGCCCGGCCAATTCCGGCGGCGCCACGAAGGGCCAGCTAGGCAGTTCGTAGGCAGGGGCAAAACGGAGTGGGATCGGGGTCGGATCAGTGACCATGGTGGATGCCGTTTGTTCGCTCAATCGTGATGATGGGGCCTGGCTGGATCGCACGGCAGCAGGCTGATGTGCAAGTACCGCTCGACACACGCGACCAGACACACACGCGAGTAAAATCTTGGCATCGCCTATCACTTGTGCTATCACTCGTCCTGTCACTGGTTCCAAGTGGCCCAGTTCCGCACCATGAATGTCCAAGCCAAACATTGCGAACGATCTGTCGATGCCCTGTGCGTCGGCGGCGCGTCGTCGCCGGCTGCGGCTCTGGCAAGTGAAGCGACACAACGCTTGCTGCGCAGCGACCCGCCCGGGCTGGAGCAGCCATGACTCGAAACCTGCTGCGCTGGTTCGCGCGCGTCATGATCGGTACGCTGATCTTTTCGCAGTTGGCCGTGGCGGCGCATGCCTGCGCCAAGATGCTGCCGGCCGGCGGTGCCGCGGGCATGGTGATGGCGGCCGATCAGCCAGCGCAGGCCGTCACGGCGCTCGCAGTTGCGCATACCGACGTCGTACCGCCGGACTGCGCCGGCATGGCGATGAACACCGACGCCGCGTCAGGCAACCTCTGCGCCGCGCATTGCCAGTATGGCCAGCAGAGCGATCAGGCGTCGACACTCACCGTGCCTGCGGCGCTTTTGACGGCGCTCTACATCACCCCGCTGGTGCCCGCGCCAGCGCCGCCGCCGCACTCTGCGGCGGCCACGTTGAGTGCGTTGGTTGCGGCCTCACCGCCGCACACCATCCTGCACTGCGTCTACCGGATCTGATCCTCCAGATCACGCTGCGCTGACGACCTTGCTGGTCGCCTTGGCGCATCGGTCGTGCTCGGCTGCACGCGCGAGCTTCGCGCTCGCAACGGTCAACCGGGCCCGACACGAAGCCCTCTCTTCGTTGTCTGGAGTTGCCATGTTCATTGCTTTGTCACGCCGCGCGCTACACACGCAGCGGTCGCCTCGCCGCTGGGCGGCGGCACTGGTCCTGTGCGCTGCCGCTGTCGGTCCGGATGCCTACGCCCAACCGGCGCTGGCCCTGGAGCAGGCGCTGCGCCTGGCGCAGGAACGATCGCGGCAACTCCCGGCCCAGGACTCGGCCGCCGCCGCTGCACGCGAGCTGGCCGTCGCAGCCGGCCAGTTGCCCGACCCGACGCTGAAGGCGGGCATCAACAACCTGCCCATCAACGGGGCCGACCGCTTCAGCCTGACACGCGACTTCATGACCATGCGCTCGGTTGGTGTGGTGCAGGAGTTCACGCGCGACGAGAAGCGCAAGGCCCGCTCCGCGCGTTTCGACCGGGAAGCAGGAGCCGCCGAGGCCGGCCGAGCCGTGGCACTGGCCAATCTGCGACGCGACACCGCGGTGGCCTGGCTCGACCGCTACTTCCAGGAGCGCATGCGTGAGCTGCTGCAGGTGCAGCGCGCCGAGACCGCGCTGCAGATCGAGGCTGCCGACGCCGCGTATCGAGGTGGACGGGGCTCGCAGGCGGACGTTTTCGCCGCACGTTTGGCGGTCGCGCAAATCGACGACCGCATCCGTCAGGTCGAGTTGCAGATCACGATGGCGAGAACCCGGCTCGCGCGGTGGGTTGGACCCGATGCCGCGCAGGCCCTCGCGCCGCCGCCGGGATTGGTTGCGGTGCGCCTTGAGGCAGACCACCTGGAGGCCCAGCTCGAACAGCACCCGCAGATCACGCTGATGGTCAGACAAGAGGCCGTGGTGCGGGCCGATGCCGACATCGCGCAGAGCAACAAACGAGCCGACTGGAGCGTGGAGCTGATGGTCAACCAACGCGGCCCGGCCTACTCGAACATGGTCTCGTTGAACGTCTCGGTCCCGCTGCAATGGGACCAGAAGAACCGACAGGACCGCGAGGTCTCGGCCAAGCTGGCTGTTGCCCAACAGATGCGCGCCCAGCGTGAGGAAACCACGCGCGAGCATGTCGCCGAGACCCGCAGCTGGCTCCAGCAGTGGCAAAGCCACCGTGCCCGGCTGGCGCAGTACGACAGCACGCTGATTCCGCTCACTACCGAGCGCACGCGCGCGGCGATCGCCGCCTATCGCGGCGGCGCGGGAATGCTGCCCGCCGTGCTGGAAGCGCGGCGCATGGAGATCGACACACGCATGGAGCGCCTGCGCCTGGAGATGGAGGCCGCCGGCCTGTGGGCGCAGCTCGAATACCTGAGTTCGCCCGAACCCGCCATCGCCATCACGGACCGGCCGGCGGCCACCAAGGAGCCACAACCATGAAGCACAAACCTCTCCTGATCGGCCTCAGTGTCGTCATCGCGACCGGCCTGCTCGGCGCCGCCGGCTATGGCCTCTACGCCACGGGCATGAGCCGCGGCATGGGCATGGCCTCGGCACCGGCAACTGCCGGCGGCGGCGAACCCGCAGCAACCGAGGCGGCCACCGAGACCCGGCCGCAGAGCATCGCCCAGGGCGAAGCTGCGACCCGCCGCCACATCAGCGCCGGCATCAAAGCCGGCGAAATTGATCCGGCGACAGGCAAAAAAATCCTCTACTACCACGACCCAATGGTGCCGGGGAACAAGTTCGACAAGCCGGCCAAGTCGCCGTTCATGGACATGATGCTGGTGCCGGTGTATGCCGACAGCGACGCGGACAACGAAAAAGGCGGCAGCAAGGTCACGGTCAGCCCGCGCATCCAGCAGAACCTGGGCGTGCGCACCGCACAGGTCGCCGAAGGAACCCTGTCGCCGCGGGTGGCCGCCGTTGGCAGCATCACCTGGAACGAGCGCGATCAGGTCATCGTGCAAGCACGCGCCACCGGCTTCGTCGAACGACTCCATGTGCGCGCCACGCTCGACCGCGTAGGCAAAAGCCAGCCGCTGGCCGAGCTGTACGTGCCGGAGTGGATCGCCGCGCAGGAGGAGTTCCTGTCGGTGCGGCGCATGCAAGGCACTGAACTCGCATCGCTGATCGACGGCGCACGCCAGCGCATGCGCCAGGTCGGCATGAGCGAGGCCCAGATCAACGGCGTCGAAAGTAGCGGCCGCACGCAGCCGCGTTTCACGCTCATGGCACCCATCGGTGGTGTCGTCACCGAGCTGATGGCACGCGAAGGCATGACCGTGATGGCGGGCGCGACGCTGTTCCGCATCAATGGCACGGGCACCGTGTGGGCGCATGCCGAAGTGCCCGAGAGCCAGGCCGCGCTGCTGCGCCCCGGCGCCAAGGTGCAGGCCAAAAGCCCGGCTGTGCCCGACGTCACTTTCGACGGCAAGGTGCAAGCCATCCTGCCCGAGGTCAACATGACCACGCGCACGCTGAAGGCGCGCCTCGAACTCGCCAACCCCGGCGGGCGCCTGGTGCCGGGCATGTTCGTGCAGATGGAGTTCATGGACAAACGCGCCGAGAAGGCGCTGCTGATTCCGACCGAGGCCGTCATCCAGACCGGCAAGCGCACGGTGGTGATGCTCGCCGAACAGGGTGACAACAGTGGCCGCTTCCGTCCCGTCGATGTCGAGATCGGCATCGAAAGCGGCGGCCAGACCGAGGTCAAGCGCGGGCTGCAGGCCGGGCAGCGCGTCGTGGTGTCGTCGCAGTTCCTGATCGATTCCGAGGCCAGCCTGAAGGGCGTCGTGGCGCGGCTGAATGTCGAGCCCAGGCCCGACAGCGCGAACACCGCGCCGCGCCACCAAAGCGAGGCCAAGGTCGAAAGCATCGGCCGCGATGCGGTCACCCTTTCGCATGGACCCATCGCATCGCTCAAGTGGGGCCCGATGACGATGGACTTCAAACTGCCGCCGCGTGGGCTGCCCCGCGGCCTGGGCGTCGGAGACAAGGTCAGCTTCGAGTTCTTCATGGACGCGCAGAGCCTGCCGCAGTTGACTGCGGTGACGGTGCTGGCACCCGAACCCAAGGCTGCTGCAGCCGCTGCTTCCAACTTGGGGAGCAAGCCGTGATCGCCGCGCTGATCCGCTGGTCGATTGTCAACCGCTTCCTGGTGCTGCTGGCCACCGTGATGCTTAGCGCCTGGGGCGTGTACTCGGTCCTGCGGACGCCGCTTGATGCGCTGCCCGACCTGTCGGATGTGCAGGTCATCATCCGCACCACCTACCCCGGCCAGGCGCCGCGCATTGTCGAGAACCAGGTCACCTATCCGCTGACGACGACGATGCTGTCGGTGCCGGGTGCAAAGACGGTGCGCGGTTATTCGTTCTTCGGCGACAGCTTTGTCTACGTACTTTTCGAGGATGGCACCGACCTGTACTGGGCGCGCTCGCGGGTGCTGGAGTATCTGAACCAGGTGCAGGCGCGGTTGCCGCCGGGCGCAGTCGCCTCGCTCGGGCCGGACGCCACCGGCGTCGGCTGGATCTACCAGTATTCGCTGGTCGATCGCAGTGGCCAGATGGATGCTGGCCAATTGCGCGCCTTGCAGGACTGGTTCCTGAAGTACGAGCTGAAGACGGTGCCGAATGTCGCCGAGGTCGCCTCGGTGGGCGGCATGGTGCGCCAGTACCAGATCCTGCTCGACCCGGACAAGCTGGCGGCCTACGGCATCGCGCACACCAAGGTCGCGGACGCGATCCGCAAGTCGAACCAGGAGGCCGGTGGTTCGGTGCTCGAACTCGGCGAGGCCGAGTACATGGTGCGCGCTTCGGGTTACCTGCAATCGCTCGACGACTTCCGCAAGGTGCCGCTCCTGACCACCGACGCCGGTGTGTCGGTGCGCCTGGGCGATGTGGCGCGCATCCAGGTCGGCCCCGAGATGCGGCGCGGCATTGGTGAACTCGATGGCGAAGGCGAAGCCACTGGCGCTGTGATCGTGATGCGCTCGGGGAAAAACGCGCTCGAGACGATTGCCGCTGTCAAGGCCAAACTGGTCTCGTTGCAAGCCAGCCTGCCCAAGGGTGTGCAGATCGTGCCGGTCTACGACCGCTCGGGCCTGATCGAGCGCGCGGTCGAGAACCTCGGCTACAAGCTGCTCGAAGAGTTCATCGTCGACGCGCTGGTGTGTTTCATCTTCCTGTTCCACCTGCGCTCGGCCTTCGTCGCCATCGTGTCGCTGCCGCTCGGCATCCTGATGGCCTTCATCGTGATGCACTACCAGGGCGTCAACGCCAACATCATGTCGCTCGGCGGCATCGCCATCGCGATCGGTGCGATGGTCGATGCGGCGGTGGTGATGATCGAAAACGCGCACAAACATCTGGAGCGCTGGGGTCATGACCACCCCGATGTGAAGCTCGAAGGCGAGGCGCGCTGGAAGGTCATCGGCGACGCGGCGACCGAGGTCGGCCCCGCCCTGTTCTTCTCGCTGCTGATCATCACGCTGTCGTTCATCCCGGTGTTCACGCTGGAGGCACAAGAAGGGCGGCTGTTTTCTCCGCTGGCCTACACCAAGACCTATGCGATGGCGGCTGCGGCGGGGCTGTCGGCGACGCTGATCCCGGTGCTGATGGGCTACCTGATCCGCGGGCGCATTCCCGACGAGAAGACCAACCCGCTCAACCGCATGCTGATCGCGATCTACCGGCCGCTGCTCAACGCGGTTCTGCGCGTGCCGAAGCTCACGCTCGCGGTTGCGGCCGTCGCATTGGTTGCGAGCCTGTGGCCCTTGCAGCACATCGGGGCTGAATTCATGCCGCGGCTCGACGAAGGTGACCTGCTCTACATGCCGTCGGCGCTGCCGGGCTTGAGTGCAGGCAAGGCGGCCGAGCTGCTGCAGCAGACGGACCGGCTCATCAAGACCGTGCCCGAAGTGCTCAGCGTGTACGGCAAGGCCGGCCGCGCCGAGACGGCCACCGACCCGGCGCCGCTGGAGATGTTCGAGACGACGATCCAGTTCAAGCC